>CAZAWL010000147.1:0-5912 GCA_964488705.1 uncultured Sphingopyxis sp. | reverse complement strand
TCGAAGCGAATGCAGGGCTGACGCTGACCGAAAGTTTCGCCATGTGGCCGACGGCAGCGGTCAGCGGATTTTACTTTGGTCACCCTGAAAGCCAGTATTTCGGGGTCGCGCGCATCGGTCGCGACCAGCTGGAGGATTATGCGCGGCGGCGCGGCGTCGACATCGCCACGGCAGAGCGGTGGCTGCGCCCCAACCTCGACTGATCGATCGCTGAAGCGACGAGCAACGTGGTTAGCGGCCGGGTCCAAAAAGACACAGGGCGCGCCAGTTATTGCTAGGGGGGTGCGCGGCGCTGGGCTATCACTAAGGGCCGTTCTAGCAACAGGACCCAGCCCATGCTTCGCCCATTCCCCCTCGCTTCGCTGCTGTTCATCGCTGCCCTTTTATCCGCCACGCAGGCGGCGGCGCAGGCGGTGAGCGTACCGGAGCTGCGCCGTAATTTTGCCACGGTGCAGGCGGCGGTCGATGCCATTGGCGATGGGGAGGGTACCGTGCTGCTCGGCCCCGGCCTTTACCGGCAATGCGCGGTACAGACCGCCGGCATCGTCCATTTCCGCAGCACCGAGGCGGGGCGCGCCATCTTTGACGGTGTCGCCTGCGAAGCAAAGGCGGCGCTGGTGCTGCGCGGCGGTGGGGCCAGCGTCGACGGCATCATATTTCAGAATATGGCCGTGCCCGACCTCAACGGTGCCGGCATCCGGCTCGAACAGGGCGACCTCGTCGTCACCCAGACGATATTCCGCAATTCGGAACAGGGCATTTTGACCGGGCCCGACCTCGCTTCGACGATCACGATCGACCAGTCGACCTTTTCCCGGCTCGGCCGCAATGACGGCGGCCCGTCGCATTCGCTCTATGTCGGCGATTATGGTCAGGTGGTCGTCACGCGCAGCCGTTTCGAGCGCGGCACCGGTGGCCATTATATCAAGAGCCGGTCGCCACGCATCGACGTGCGCGACTGCACCTTTGACGACAGCCAGGGCCGCGAATCCAATTATATGATCGACTTGCCCGCCGGGGCGACGGGCCGGATTGCGGGCAATCTGTTTATCCAGGGGGAAAATAAGGAAAATTATTCGGCCTTTATCGCCGTCGCGGCAGAGGCGCAGGACCATAGCTCTGCCGGTCTGTCGATCACCGACAATGTCGCCCGGCTGGCCGACGGCGTGTCGCGCAACACCATATTCATCGCCAATTGGAGCCCGCACCGGCTCGCCATCGGGCCCAATCAGCTGGGCCGCGGCCTGACGATGTATGAGCGGCGATGAGGCCATAGTGCCGGGCCAGCGGCGCTGCAGGTGACAGCGCCGGGCGACCGTCTATAACAGCGGTCCATGCTGGCCACGTTGACACCCCATGCCGCCGCGGCGCTGACGCTGACGATTATCGTCTTTTATGCCTTTGCGACTGAAAAGGCACCGATTCAGATCATTTCGCTGGTGACGATCGCGCTGATCGCGCTCGGACTCTATGTCTTTCCCTTGCCGGGGATGGACCCGAACAGCGGACTCGCGCTGGCGTTTCAGGGCTTTGGCCATCCCGCCCTCATCACCATCTGCGCGCTGATGATCATGGGCCGGGGCCTCGTCGTCACAGGCGCGCTCGACCCCGTCGCCCGGGCGCTGCGAGGGGTGTGGCAGCTCAATCAGCAACTGGGTTTGCTGGTTACGCTGTTGCTGGCCTTTTTCCTCAGCATGTTCATCAACGACACACCAGTGCTGGTCCTTCTCTTGCCGATCATGGCGCAATTGGCGACGCAGGGCGCGATGCCGGCGTCGCGGACCCTGATTCCGCTCAATGCGGCGGTATTGATCGGCGGTATGGGGACGACCATCGGTACGTCGACCAACCTGCTGGTGGTGTCGATTGCGCAGGATCTGGGCATGCGTTCGATCGGCGTCTTTTACTACACCGACATCGTGCTGATCGCGGGGCTGATTGCGCTGCCCTATATCTGGTTGGTGATGCCGCGGCTGCTCCCCGATAATCAGCCCGCGGCCGTCCATGCGCGTCACCGATATTTCGCCAGCCTGCGCCTGGCGGACGCGTCGCCGCATTACGCCAAACCCTATTCGGAGCTGGCGGCGGTGCTGCCCGCCGGGTTGACGCTCGGCGCCAATGTCCCCGTTCCGCTCCAGCCGTCCACGCGGATTGCGTTGATCGGTACCGAAGAAGCGCTGATCGAGGGCGCACGGGTGCTTGGCGGCTCGCTCGGACCGCCGTGGCACATCGCCCGGCTGCGCGAGCAGGCCGCGCGCGAGGGCGAGGATGTGCAGGTCGCCGAATTGACGGTGACCGCCGATTCACGCCTGGTCGGACAGAGCATCGATATGGCGGGCGTTGCCGGTGTCGCCATCATCGGCCTGCATCAGCCGCGCCGCTTTACCCACTCGCCGCGTCCTGCCAGCGCCGACGCCCCGTTGATGGAGGGGGACGTGCTGTTGACGATGGGCACGCCGGATGCCCTGCAACGCTTTGTGCAGGACGACGGTCTGTTGCTGCTGGAGGGGGCAAAGGACCTGCCAAGGTCGCGGCTCGCGGTGGTGGCGCTGGCGATCATGGCAGTGGCCGTCGGGGTAGCCAGCGTCGGCCTCGTGCCGATTGCCGTTTCGTCGCTTGCCGGCGCGGTGGCGATGTTTGTGACAGGGTGTGTCAAGTTCGACCGCGTCGGTCGGGCACTGTCGGCCAAGGTGATCGTGCTGATCGCCGCCAGTCTCGCCATCGGTCAACTGATGTTGGTGAGCGGGGCTGCGGCGTGGCTGGGGCAATTGCTGGCGCTGGGGTTGCAGCATGTGGCGCCCGCCATCGTCGTCGGTGCCATCATGCTGTTCGTCACCTTGCTGACGAATTTTGCGTCCAACGCCACGGCCGCCGCAGTGGGGACGCCTATCGCCTTCAGCCTCGCGACCCAGCTTGGCATGCCGGTCGAACCGCTGGTGCTCGCCGTCCTGTTCGGCTGTAACCTGTGCTATGCCACCCCCGTCGCCTATCAGACCAACATGCTGATCATGGCAGAGGGCGACTATCAGTTCCGCGATTATATGCGCACCGGCGTGCCGCTGGTGCTCATCATGGTGGTCACGCTGTCGCTGCTGCTGGCATGGCGTTACGGGCTATAGCCAGCTGCTGATCTGCTCCAACGGCTTTTTGCGCGTGGCATATTCGGGTACGACCGCGTCGGCGGCGGGCAGGCCCGCGACGATCAGCATGACGGGCTTTTCGGTGTCGGGCCGACCGCAAATATCGCGCAGAAACCCCATGGGCGACGGCGTGTGGGTCAGCGTCGCCAGCCCCGCTTCGTGCAGCGTCGCCAGCAACAGCCCACAGGCGATGCCGACGCTTTCGGTGACATAGTAATTCTGCTTGTCGTCGGTGGGCAGGATGCCGCCGCGGCGCTGGCCAAAGGCGACGATCAGCCATGGCGCAACCTCCAAAAACGCCTTGTCGTCGTCGGTGCCCAGCGGCGCCAGCGCTTCCAGCCACTCCTGCCCGGCCTTGCCCGCGTAAAAGGCGCGCTCCTCCGCCTCCGCCGCGGCGCGCACCCGTGCCTTGACGTCGGCCGACGCTATCACCGCAAAATGCCAGGGTTGATGGTTGGCGCCCGATGGCGCGGTGCCGGCTGCGCGGATGGCGGCCTCTATCACCGCACGCGGGACGGGGGCATCACTGAACATCCGGCAGGTGCGGCGGGTCGACAGCTGTGCATAGATCGCCCGCGCACGGTCGATGCGTTCGTCATCGGCATAGGCGGGCAGGGCGACATAGGGCAGGGTGGCATGCTCTCTCATCCCCTCGCCATACTGTGCCGCATCGCGACGGCAAAGAGCCGCCACAAAATTCCTTATTGACATTAATGTTAGCAAAACTAATTTGACGCTATCAGACAGGCGACACGAATCGCCTTGCGTTGTCAAAAAAGCCGAGAGCCCGATATGACCGTGCCGACCATCTTCTCCGACCCCCGCCGCGTTGCGCCGAAATTCCGGCCGTTCAAGGCATTGCGCCATTTCCGCAAGCTGATCGCGAACAAGGAAGATACCGAACAGGTGTTCCACATTTTTGAATCGCTGCCGCGCAAGGGCTTTTTGCCGGACGCAAAGGCGTTCATCGACAGCGTCCATGGCCGGCACCTGATGGCATCCGAACCCTATTTGCCCGACATTCTCGACGACCATGCCACGCTGAAGCAGCTGCCCGCCGGAACGGTTGGCCGCGCCTATGTCGACTTTATGGAACGGGAAGGGCTGTCTGCCGCCGGTCTGGTCGCGGAATCGGCCAAAATGGGCCGCCCGCGCTTTGACGACCAGCTGCAATGGTATGCCGACCGGCTGCGTGACACGCACGACCTGTTCCATGTGCTGACCGGCTATGGCCGCGACGCGCTGGGCGAACAATGCGTGCTCGGCTTTACCTATGGCCAGAACCGCAATCTGGGCAATTTCTTCATCGCCTATCTGGGCGGGCTGGAGCTGACGCGGCGGGTAAAATCGGACGCGCCGGTGATGGGCGCCATCCGTCAGGGACAGCGTCATGGCGCTGCGGCGCAGAGCATCATGCAGCAGGACATTCGCGCCCTGCTCGCGGAGCCGATTGACGCGGCCCGCGCGCGCATGAACATCGGTACGCCGACGCTCTATCATGCCTGCCACGCTGCCTATTGTGCGCGCGCCATCGACCCCTATAATTTTCTGGCCGCGGCGCAGCCGGCATAGGGAGCCCGCTACCGCAATTCCTTGCGGATGACGAGTTTCAGGCCGGACCAGACGGCGTCAACCGCGCACACTTTGGTATCCACCAAACCTAGCGGCAGGCAGATATCGCGGATCACATCCTCGGTAATGTCGGTCGGCACCTTTGATGCCTTTTTGGGCCAGCTGACCCAGATGTGCCCGTCCTTGGCGATCTGTTGCCTTAGTGCCTTAAGGCGCATTTCCAACGCGATGCGTTCCGTCACGAAAATGTGGGCGACGTCGATGCCGCTTGCCGCGTCGGCAACCAGCGTCAGGTCGAGCGCATATTCGCCAATTTCGTCGGCGACGCTGTCCGGCATGGCATGAAACCAGCATCGCTGCCCGTCGCGCAGGTTGAGTTTTTTGGCGAGCGGTGTGCCGGAATAGCCTGTGGTCATAAGCAGAGTTTCTCGCACAAAGCCACAAAGGCACAAAGTGGGTTATCGGGCGGAATCGCCATAATAATTATTGGCGATGCGGCGAACCCCGTCTTTAAACGTCGCTACGCCGAAATTCATCAATAACCCCAGCGGCAGGTTGAGCAGTCTGAGATAGGTCAAAAGCTGCTTGGCATGGACCGGCGAATGCGTTTCGGTCGACTTGAGCTCGATCAGCAATCGGCCTTCGACGAGGATGTCGGCGCGAAAGGCGTTGTCGATGACAACGCCCTTGTGCTGAATGGGGACTGATAGCTGAGATTGGAACTGCAAACCACGTTCGCGCAGATATTCGCATAACAGCCGCTCGTAGACCGCTTCAAGCAGGCCCGGACCGATGTCATTATGCAGATGGTAGCCGCAGTCCACCACCGCGCGGGCGATGACCTCAATCGCTTCGGCATCCGCCCTTTGTGGCTTGGTGTCTTTGTGCGATTCCATCTTCCCTAATGGTCACCCGCCCATCAGAGCGGGGAAAAAGCCTTCATGCGCGGCGCGCAGGTCGGCGAGAGACACAAAGGCGCCGCTCGCTTCACACCAAACACCATCGACCTTCAGCCGGCTTGCAAAGAATGGGTCGATACCCGTGCGGCCGATCGAGGTCGCACGGACGCCCGCGTCTTCGGCAATGGCGCGTAGCGGGATTCCGGGAATGGTCGTGACAATGTAGCACCCTTGATCCTCGCCAAAATGCGCCTGCGCAATAGTGCACTCTGTTGGATCTGCATCGGCAAGGAGTACCTCG
>CAZAWL010000146.1:0-5917 GCA_964488705.1 uncultured Sphingopyxis sp. | reverse complement strand
GCGTGCCGTAACTGGTCATAGGTCAGGCCCAGCGCGGTCGCGGTCGCCCGCTGGTTGAACCGGCACCGCGCAAAGGCCGATTCCACCAGCCGCTTTTCATAGGCGTCGACGGTCGCCCGCA
This sequence comes from uncultured Sphingopyxis sp., assembly GCA_964488705.1. Lineage (GTDB taxonomy): Bacteria > Pseudomonadota > Alphaproteobacteria > Sphingomonadales > Sphingomonadaceae > Sphingopyxis. The sequence goes on along the minus strand of CAZAWL010000146.1, from coordinate 5,796 downwards.
AGTCGGTGCAATAGTCCGGCGGCGCGGGCGACGGGTCGGCGGAGCCTGCGCCCGCATCCGGGGCAGAGGCGGGGCGTGAAGGGGCCGGAGACGCCCCCGCCATGCTGCTGGACCCGGATGGCTGCCAGGGGCTGGCAAAGGGGTCGAAATTGATTTTGTCGACCGGCTTTTCGGGTTCGGGCCAGCGATAGACGGCGCGCTCGACCACATTGCGCAGTTCGCGGATATTGCCCGGCCAGTGGTGCCCCTCGAGCAAGGCTTCGGCCTGCGGCCCCCAGCCCGGCCAGAACTCCCAGCCCAGTTCGGTCGCCATACGCCGGGCGAAATGGTCGGCAAGCACCATGATGTCACCTTCGCGCGCGCGCAGCGGCGGCAGCGTGATGACTTCGAACGATAATCGGTCGAGCAAGTCGGCGCGGAACCGCCCTTCATCCACCAAAGCCGGCAGATTTTCGTTGGTGGCGGCGACGATACGACAGTCCACGCGCAACGGCTTTGACGCGCCGATGCGCGTGACCTCGCCATATTCGACGGCACGCAACAAGCGTTCCTGTGCCGCCATCGACAAGGTGCCCAGCTCGTCGAGGAACAGGGTTCCGCCATCTGCCTCTTCAAACCGGCCGGCACGCGCCCGCGCCGCGCCGGTAAAGGCGCCGGCTTCATGCCCGAACAGTTCGGCCTCGATCAGCGTTTCGGGCAATGCCGCGCAATTCATGATGACCAGCGGGCCGTCCCAGCGGTTGCTGTGGCGATGCAGGCGCTCGGCGATCAATTCCTTACCGGTCCCGCGCTCGCCAATCACCAACACCGGCCGGTTGAGCTGCGCCGCCGCAGACGCCCGCTCGACACTGTCCAGAAAGGCCCCCGATTGGCCGACAAAGCGCGTTTCGCGATCCACCCCAACATGTGGTGAAAAACACCATGCAAATGCAAGTGAAAAATCCCAACCATGGACCTGAAAATGGCAGCTCCCGCGGAAATCCGACAAATTCCGAAATTGGCACGGCTCCTGCATAGAGGGTGGCATGACTGATTTCATGCATTTTGAAAGGAACGACCATGCGGCCTCTGACCCGTTTTCCGACCCCATCGGTGATGCTGGTCCTGCTGCTGATGCCGATTTTGATCGGTCTCAATCCGTCCCTTTCAAATCCGCTCGTGATCCCGGCACAGGCGTCAGCCGCCGTCGGGGTCTCCGCAAGCCAGATCACATAGTGATGGGTCTGGCTCCTGATGGTGCCGGGACATACCCCCCCCCTTGCCCAGTCCCGGCACCATCTTTTCTTACCCGCATTGATGCGCCACAGTCCCGACACGACGCATCATATGTTCGTTCCACAGGAGTATCCGTAATGGGCATTTTCTCGCGTACCCGCGATATTGTTGCCGCCAACATGACCGACCTGCTCGACCGCAGCGAAGACCCGGCAAAGATGATCCGCATGATCATTTTTGAAATGGAGGAAACGCTGGTCGAAGTGCGGGCGTCGGCTGCGCGCACCATCGCGGACCAAAAGGAAATGCGCCGCCACATCGGCAAACTGGAATCGCTGCAGGAAAACTGGCGCGAAAAGGCTGAGCTCGCCCTGTCCAAGGACCGCGAAGACCTCGCCAAGGCGGCGCTCATCGAAAAGCAAAAGGCTGGCGACATGGCCACCCGTCTGACCGAAGAGCTGGCAGTGCTCGACGACACGCTGCGCGGCTATGAAGGCGACATCAACAAGCTGCAGGCCAAATTGCGCGAAGCACGCAACCGCCAGTCCAGCATTTCGAGCCGTCTGGAGTCGGCAGAACATAAGTTCCGCATGCGCGACCTGACGCATGGTGAGCGGACCAACGACGCCTTTTCCCGCTTTGAGGAGCTGGAGCGGCGCGTCGACCTCGCCGAAGGGCGGGCCGATGCGATGCAGATGGGCACCGGCGGGCGGACGCTCGAAGACGAATTTTCCGATCTGCGTTCGTCGGATTCGGTTGATGCTGAACTCGCGGCGATGAAGGCCGCAGCGAAAAAGGGCAAGTAAGATGGATGAAGTGCTAGTCCCGGTATTTGTCGTCGGCATGCTGTTCATCGGCCTGCCCTGGCTGATACTGCATTACGTCACCAAGTGGCGCAGCGCGGCGACTTTGCCGGTCGAAGACGAAAAACTGCTCGACGAGCTGTATGAATTCGCCCGCCGCCTCGAAGACCGAATGCATACGGTCGAGCGCATCATCAGCGCCGACAACCCCGATTGGCACCCGTCAATCGGCTCGGAGCGTGGCGACCAGCGCCGGCTCGATTATCAGGACGAAGGGAGGATTTGAGATGGAACCGCGGCGTACGAAATATTATCTCGACAAACGTAACGGCAAACTCCTCGGCGTCTGTTCGGGCCTGGCGGACTATACCGGCGTCGATGCCATCTGGATCCGCCTAGGGGCCATCATATTGACGCTCAGCTTTGGCTGGCCGCTCCTCGCCTATTTCATCATCGCATGGATGGCGCAAAGCCAGCCGACGAGCCTGTATCAGACGCCGGATGAAGCCAAGTTCTGGCAGGGCGTGCGCGCCAACCCGTCGCGGTCGACCCGTGACGTCCGCGCCAGCTTTCGCGACCTCGACCGCCGCCTTGCCGATGTCGAACTGTTTTACACCAGCCGCAACACGACGCTGGCCGACGAAATCGAGAGCCTGCGCTGAGCGCGGCAGCCGCCAATATTTGACCAGAGAGGACGACCATCATGTCTTGGGGAGGCCCCACCTTTGTCATCGCCATCATCGCCATTTCGACGGTGGGCTGGCTGTTCAACAACTGGATCCGCGCGCGCCACGGCTATGCGTTGGAGGATGAATGGGGCGGCAAGACCAGCCTCGCCGGCCCCGAAGCCGAACGGAAGATTGCGCTGCTCAGCAACGAAAATAGCGACCTCAAGGGCAAGCTGCTGCGCATCGAGGAACGTGTCGCCGTCCTCGAACGCATCGCCACCGACAGCAGCACCCGCCTGTCGAGCGAAATCGAACAACTGCGCTGAGCGCGCCTGCCTGAAAAGGACCCGAGCATCATGGAAAAAATCGCGTTCATTGAGGCAATCGGCCCCACCATCGCCATCGTTGGCGGGCTGGGCATGATCGGCTGGGTCATCACAACATGGCTACGCGTGCGGCACGGTTACCCGCTCGACGGCGCATGGGGTCAGGCCGTTTATCCGCGCAAGAACGACGAAGCGATCGAGCGGGTCCGCTTGCTCAGCCAGGAAAATGCCCAACTGCGTGCCGAATTGGGCTCGATGAAGGACCGACTGGCCAATGTCGAACGGATCGTGGTCGACGACAGCCACCGCCTGACCTCGGAGATCGAGGCACTGCGCGGCCCGGCCAACTGACCCTATCCGACTGGAGTACGACCAATGAGCCCACTGATGATCCCGATCTTTGCGATGTGCATCCCCATCCTGGGCCTGTGCCTCGCCGGTTTCAAAAGCTGGATAAAGCTGAAAGAAAAGCAGCTGGAGGCGATGAATTCGCTGACCGCCGAAAAGACCGCGCAATATGCCGCCCACACCGAAAGGCTGGAACAACGCATGCGCGTGCTGGAACGCATTTTGACCGACCGCGGCCTTACCGTCGCCGAGGAAATCGACGCCCTGCGCGACCAGCGCGACCATTAAGATCTGACGTTTCTGGAAGGATGGAAGCCGATGTTTGACAACCCGTTCTCGATGGTCGTGGCGATCGTGCTGATCGTATCCATCGCCGGCGTTCTGCGCGCACGGTATGGCGACTTTGGTCACCGCCGGTCGCGGCGTCTGCTTAGGGGCGATGACCAGCAGCAGGGCCTGACCGACAGCCGCGAAGCCGAAACGCTGCGCAACGAGGTCAAGATGCTGAAGGAACGGATCGCCGTGCTCGAACGGATCGCCACCGACAGCCATGAAACCGCACGTATCGACCAGGAAATTGCCCGGCTGCGGGATCGCTGAGCGACCCGGCGGGCCTAATCGCAAAGGAAAACAGCCATGACTGACCTTTCCCTCACCCTCATGTCCGGCGCTACCGCCATGATCGCTTTGTCGATCGTCAGCCTGTGCGCCCTCAAGGGCTGGAGCATGTTGATGGACTTGCGCCGGCACGAAATCGACCATCGGCCTGCTCTGGTGGCAGGTCAGGATGATCCGCTGGCATCCAGCACCGGCAGCCGCATCGAGCTGGCGGACCTGCGTGAACGGGTTCGCAAGCTGGAGGCGATTGCCGCGGGCGTCGACCTGTAATGGCGGGCGGCACCCGTATCGTGACGCACAGCGCGACCCGCGCCGGCATCAGCTTTGGCAGCGCGCTCGCCATCGCCATTTCATGGAGCCTGCACAAATCCGTGGTATGGGCCATCATTCACGGCATATTTTCGTGGTTTTACGTGGTCTATTATCTGTTCACGCGCTGATGGCGCTTTCGGCGCCCAGAAAAAACCTGTTGCGCCACGCGCCCTGCTGCTAGCGCCATCGCCATGACCGCAGACCTCTCCGCAATTGCCGACGATTTTGCCTTTCTCGATGCTGATGACAGGTACCGCCTGTTGATCGACCTCGGCCGGGATCTCGAAGCCATGCCCGACGCGCTCAAGAATGACGCGACGCTGGTCCGCGGCTGTTCGGCGAGCGTATGGGTCTATCCGGTTCGCCAGGGCGACGGCCGGTTGCATTTCCTTGCGGACAGCAATGCCGCCATCACCAAGGGCATTATCGCGCTGGTGCTGATGTCGGTGCAGGACCAGACGCCGGGCGCCATCCTCGACACCGACATAGAGGCAGCGCTCGCGCCATTTGACCTGCGTCGGCAATTATCGAGCAACCGGACCCAGGGGATCCCCAACATGATCGCGCTGATCCGCGAAACGGCCGGCCGCTATGCCTGACGGCTACTCACAGACATAATCGCCGCCTTCGTTGCAATCGATGGCATCCTCCAGCGCGAGATAGGATGCACCCAGTCCCACCAGCACGATGCCGCCAGCAATCGCCCACCCGCTGACACCGCCGCCATCGCCGTCACTGGCACCGTCATTGTCGTCGTCAGCCGCAAGCCGCCCGTTAAGGCGGGCAATCGGCCGGCCGTTCATGCGGATCGTTTGCGCTTGGTCGAAACTCCATGACAGGCGCATCCAGTCCGCATAGGCGGCGCGTTGGTGCAGGCGGGGGTTCAGGCTGTCTGCGCGTGTCACAGGGCCGGTCGAGAGGTTCAGCGTCACCCGTTCGGCATTCTGCCGCGCCGTGCCCCGACCCAAGGCGATGCGGACCGATGCCCGTACCGCAACACCGCGCTGGTTGACTGCGCCCGGTGACGCCGATGCGGCGTCGGTCAGGATGTTGGCCTTGGCTGCTGTACCGGCGATCATCAATGCGCCCACGGCCAAAATCTGCGACAAAATATGGTTCATTCTACGCCCCCCTTGCCTGTCCATTTCATGCCCGGCGTCGCAGGAAAAGGTGTCAATTTGGCGGCAGTTTGACGGTCAAAAATGGTCGCGCGGCGGCGTTTACTTGCCCGGCCATCCGTTCCAGTTGCGCCGCTCCTCGGCGAGGCGCAATATCTCGAAAGCGGCTTGTCCCGCATGGAACCGTTTGGCCGCTTCGGGGTCGTCGGGCCGCACATCGGGGTGCGTCTCTTTGGCGAGCGATCGCCACGCCTTGCGGATATCGTCCATGTTGCAATCCGGCGGCAGATCGAAAATGTCGAGCGCACGCATTTCGTCGGCTGTGCGGCCTTCGTCGCCGCGCTCCGCCCATTGTTGATGGCGTGATGTCGTATAGCCCGCCGCCGTG
>CAZAWL010000145.1:0-5919 GCA_964488705.1 uncultured Sphingopyxis sp. | reverse complement strand
CGACGAGATGCTTTTCGAGCCAGGCGACGCTTTCGGCGTCGAGGTGGTTGGTCGGTTCGTCGAGCAGCAGGATGTCCGGCTTTTCGAGCAACAGGCGAGTCAGCGCGATGCGCCGTTTCTCGCCGCCTGACAGGTCGGTTACCGGCCAGTCTCCCGGCGGGCAGTTCAACGCTTCCATCGCAATTTCGAGCTGATTGTCGAGCGTCCAGCCATCGACGGCGTCGATCTTTTCCTGGAGCGTTCCCATCTCTTCCATCAGCGCGTCGAAATCGACATCGGCGGGCGGGTCGGCCATGATCGTGCTGATCTCGTTAAACCGGTCGACCAGGTCGGCGGTGGCGCGCACGCCATCCATCACATTTTCCTTGACCGTCTTGCTGGCATCGAGCTGCGGCTCCTGCGCCAGATACCCCACCGAAATACCTTCGCCGGACCAAGCCTCACCGGAAAATTCGGTATCGATGCCGGCCATGATTTTCATCAGCGTCGATTTGCCGGTGCCGTTGGGGCCGACAATCCCGATCTTTGCATCGGGGTAAAATTGCAAATGGATGTTGTTCAATACCGGCTTTGGCGCACCCGGAAAGGTCTTGGTCATGCCTTTCATGACGAAACTATACTGGGCGGCCATCGATACACTCCAAGCGAGAATTGAGACATCACGCGTCCGCCAAAATGGCGGTGTGACCCGGGGGGCCGGTTAGCCGAGGGGCAGGCAATAGGCAACTGAGGGATTGGCATCGTCGGCCCGCTTGGTTACTGATCACGGCATGACCAAATCCCGGACGCTGGCGCTTAGCCTCACCGCAACCCTCCTCCTTTCAACCATGGCGTCGGCACAGATGTCGCCCGACAGGATCGCGGCTGCACGCGACGCGGCGCTGGACGACGATGTCGCCTATGATTTTGTTGAAGACCTCACCACCGAAGTGGGTCCGCGTCAGGCCGGGACAGAGGCAGAAGCGCGTGCGCGCGCATGGGCGGTAACGCGACTGGGTGCGATGGGCTTTGCCAATGTCAGGGTCGAGGAATATCAGATGCCGACCTGGGTTCGGGGCGAGGAACGGGCGGCCATTACATCCCCCCACCCCCAGAATCTGGCCATCACCGCGCTCGGCAATAGCGGCGCGACACCCCCGGCAGGCTTGCATGGCCAGATCGTCGCCTTTTCGTCGCTCGCAGCATTTGAAGCCGCGCCCGACAGTGCCGTTCGTGGCAAGATTGTCTATATCGGCCATGCCATGCGGCGGTCGCAGGATGGATCAAGCTATGGCGCATTCGGCCCGGTGCGCTTTAGCGGGCCAGGCCGCGCCGCACAGCGCGGGGCTGCAGCGCTGATCATCCGGTCAGTCGGCACCGACATCAGCCGGTCCCCGCATACAGGCAACACCAATTTTCCGGCGGGCGTTACCCCTATTCCGGCTGGCGCGATTTCCAACAGTGATGCCGACCTGCTGGAACGGCTGGTTGCGCGCAGCAGCACGCCGGTGGAAATTCACCTGACATTGACACCTCGGATGCTCGGCCCACAGGTCTCGGGCAACGTGATTGCCGAAGTTCCGGGCAGCGACCCGGCCGCCGGCATCGTCGTGGCGGCCTGTCACCTCGACAGCTGGGACCTTGGCACCGGTGCCATCGACGACGCTTCCGGCTGCGGCATCATTGCCGCTGCGGCACAGCGCGTAGCCGCCGTGGGGCAACCGCGGCGGACCATCCGCCTGTTGTTTGCGGGTGCCGAAGAGGTCGGTGTATGGGGCGGCCGTGACTATGCCGAACGGCATGGCAGTGAAAATCATGCGGTGGCCCTGGAATCGGATTTTGGTGCGGACCGTGTTTGGCGGGTCGATTTCGGACTGCCCGCAGCGGCCAACGCCGTCGCGGACCGGATTGCCGCTCTGCTCGCGCCGCTCGGCATCGCCCGTTCGACCAACGCTGCCACGGGTGGCGCCGACATTGGTGCGCTGGTCCGTGCCGGTGTGCCCGCCATCGACCTGCAACAGGACGGGACCCGCTATTTCGACCTCCATCACACGCCGGAGGATACGTTCGACAAGATTGACCCCGCCCAGATTGCGCAAAATGTGGCCGCATGGACCGCCACCCTCGCCGTCCTTGCCAACGCCGAAGAACCGCTCGGGGAACGGCGCTGATGTTGCGACCGCGGCATTGCGCGATCGCGCTCATCCTGCTGACGGGCGCTTGCACGTCGCGCGACACGACCAATGCCGACGGCGACCTGGGCAAGATGGATGCCGAACTCGAAGCCCGCGCACGGGACATCGAAACCAAAGCGGACGAAGCGGCCAGCGCCGTCGAACGTGCGGCGCAGGCCGAAATCAATCGTGTTGAACGCGAGGCGCGTGAGCAGTCGGCCGACGCCGCGCCGCCTGCCGCCGACGAGGCCAAGTAACGCCCGCTTCCTTCGGGTATGGGGCATGGCTAGCGTGATTTCGAGTGAGGTGAAAACACTGAACGGCTCGGAAATCACGGAAAACGAGGACGCTGGACCGCGATTTTGATTCAATCAAAATCGAACAAGGTCTAGCGTCGCACAGTTTCGAACAGATCCACCAGCTCGGCAAATTTTGCCTGCTGGGCGGCGGCGTCACCAGACGCGATCGCCTCATGCACGCAGCAGGCGGCATGGTCCTTCAGCACGGCGCTCTCCACCCTGCCGACGGCCGCTTTGATCGCCTGAATCTGGTGGAGGATGTCGATGCAATACCGGCCGTCCGCCACCATTTGGGCTACGCCGCGCACTTGCCCTTCGATACGTCGAAGCCGATGAATGACGGCCTGCTGGTCCTTTGCCACGCTGCACCACTTTCCGTTTGATATACCCCGTGGGGGTATATAAGGACCGTTGTTCCGGCGCTAGGGAGAATGTCGCACCCTCATGAGAAAGATTGCGCCCATGATATCGCGCCGATCGATGCTGGCCGCGTTGGGCGCTGGTGGGCTCGTCCCGGCAATGCCGGCCTGGGCACAGGGGCACAACATGCACCGCCGGCACGCCGGCAACGGCGCGGTGTTGCGACCCGGATTTGACGAGGTGTCGGGGCCCGTCATCGACCTCTCCATTGCCGGTGGCCTGCGCACGGTGCAGGGGCGGCGCGGTATGGGCGTCGCCGTCAACGGCAGCGTCCCCGGTCCGCTCATCCGCCTCAGGGAGGGGCAACACATCCGGTTGAACGTCACTAACCATCTCGATGAGGACAGTTCGATCCACTGGCACGGCCTACTGGTGCCGTTTCAATTCGATGGTGTACCGGGAATCAGCTTTCCCGGCATCGCGCCGCATGAGCGCTTTACCTACGACTTTCCGGTTCGGCAGTCAGGCACCTACTGGTATCACAGCCATTCGGGGTTGCAGGAACAATCGGGTCATTACGGCCCCCTGATCATCGATCCGGCAGGCGCCGAGCCGGCGGCGTATGACCGCGACTACATCCTCCTGCTCAGCGAATTTACGCCGCTCCACCCGCATTTCATCATGAGCCGCCTGCGGACCGGCGAAGCCTATTTCAACCGCCAGCTGACCAGCTGGACCGATTCCTACCCGCTCAACGCGGAAGAACGGCGGATGTGGGCAGAAATGCGTATGATGCCGACCGATATCGCCGACGTCAGCGCGCCCACCTATACCTATCTCGCGAACGGCCGTGGCCCCGAAGAGGGCATGGAATATGCCTTTCGACCGGGCGAACGGATCCGCCTGCGGATTATCAATGGTTCGGCCATGACGTTTTTCAACGTCCGCATACCCGGCCTGCCGATGACGGTGATCGCCGCCGATGGGCAAAATGTCCGTCCGGTCGAAGTCGACGAGTTGCAAATAGCGACTGCCGAAACATATGACGTTATCCTGTCGCCCGGTGCAGCCGCCGCGGCGGCCTACGCCATCGTGTGTGAATCGATGGACCGTTCGGGCATGGCGCTGGCCATGTTGGCCAGTGCGCCCGGCATGCGGGCCGATGTACCACCGTTGCGCCCTCCCCCTCTGCTGACGATGGCGGACATGGGGATGAACCATGGTCAGGGGCACGGCCAATCGCACGGCGCTTCGGACATGACCGCTGGCCATGATGGTCATGCCGGCCACGCCGTGTCAGCGCGGGACCCCGACAGCAGCGCCGTCCATCCGGCGACCGGCGACCCCGGTCACGGCCCGATGCACCACGGCCCGATGCACCATGGCGCGATGGCGCATGGTGGCATGGCCCATGGGGCGCCCGCGTCCGTCGCCGCCGACGATGCGGCCATGATGGACGGCATGCACATGCGCGACACCCGCCTCCTGCCCGACGATGTTGCGGTGGGCCCGGGCGTCGATATGGTGTCGATGGCCCCGGTTGACGGGATGGACGACCCGGGTTTGGGGTTGCGCGATGTTCCGCACCGTGTCCTGACTTACCGGATGCTCGCTGCGCGGGAGCCGAACCGTGACGTGCGTGTCCCGTCGCGATTGCTGGAACTGCACCTCACCGGAAATATGGAGCGTTACATGTGGTCGTTTGACGGTCGCATGTTCAGCGCGGTCGATGATGTGCCCATCCGCTTTGCTTGGAACGAGCGGGTGCGCGTGCGGCTGATCAACAACACGATGATGGCGCACCCCATTCACCTGCACGGAATGTTCTTTGAACTGGTGAACGGGCAGTCTGCCGCCGATCAACCCCGCAAAAATGTCGTTATCGTCCAGCCGGGGGCCAGCGCCACCTATGACCTCACCGCCAACGAACCCGGCGACTGGGCGTTCCACTGTCACCTCCTCTACCACATGCATGGCGGCATGATGCAGACGGTGACCGTGATGGGTCCAGAGCGGCAATGACGCGCGGCCTGTCACGCACGGCTCAACTGATGCTCGGCGCGACGCTGGTGGCGCTGGCCCCGGCGGGGGTGCGGGCGCAATCGCATCACCATGATCACGACCATGGGCATCAGGCCGAGCCCGCGCCACAGGAGGCGTCGCCCACCCCTGCCCCGGCTGCACCCGCGCCGCCGGTCAACGCGTCGGATCATAGCGGTCACGCCGGTCATAGCGATCATGCGGCTCATGGCGGGCCCGCAGCGCCACCGACCGCGGCGCCGCAGACGGAGACGCCGCCGCCTCCAAGTGCAGGGTCTGGCCCTCCGCGCGCGGCTGATGCCATTTGGGGCGCCGATGCCATGCAGGCGTCGCGCGACGCGCTGCGGCGGCACCATGGCGATTTTGCGGTGCTGTGGGTGCAGGCCGACCGGCTCGAATGGCAGGCCCGTGATGGCGCCAACGGGCTTTTGTGGGATGTTCAGGGCTATTATGGCGGCCCGACGCGGCGGCTCTGGTTCAAGTCTGAGGGCGAAGGCACACCCGGGGACGCGCTTGAATCAGCCGAATTTCAGGCATTGCTTGCAACGGCCATTGCACCCTTTTGGGACCTGCAGGCCGGATTGCGGCAGGATGTAGCCGGCCCGGACACCACCCATCTTGTCATCGGCATTCAGGGGCTGGCCCCCTATCAATTTGAAGTGGATGCCGCAGTGTTCATATCGCATCGCGGCGACGTGACGGCACGGATTGAGGCCGAGCTTGACCAACGGGTAACCCAGCGCCTGATCCTGCAGCCGAGGGTGGAGGTGAACCTGGCCGCCCAGACTATCGCCGCTCTGGGTATTGGTCGTGGTATCGATAGTGTCGAGGCGGGTTTGCGGCTGCGCTACCACCTGTCCCAAGAAATCGCGCCCTATATCGGGTTCGAACAGGTCTGGCGGGTTGGGCCCGGCGCAAGGATCGCCCGCGCGGCTGGCGACGCCCCGCGCAGCAGCAATTTCGTCGTCGGCGTACGATTCTGGTTTTGAGCGATGACGATAGGGCGCCCGTCTGACGGGGCGATGGTCGGGGTGACGGTGACCGTCGCGGTGCCGCCGTGGGCCTCG
>CAZAWL010000144.1:0-5927 GCA_964488705.1 uncultured Sphingopyxis sp. | reverse complement strand
ACCGGGTCGATGGCATCGACCAATGCCGGCGATTCGGTCAGCCGCATTCAGGCGTTGCGCGAGGAGGTCATGGATTTCTATGACACGGTCATGGCCGCGCAGAGCGACACCAGCGTCATCCGCTTTGGTGTCGTGCCCTATTCGTCAAACGTCAATGTCGGCAATATTTTGCTGAACGCCAACCGCAGCTGGCTGTCCGACAGCGCCGAGCTGCCGTCGCGGACGGCCAATTTCGTGTGGTATGATCCGCCCGACAATACGACCTATGGTGCGCCCTATAATAATGGTGAGGCGTGGACGGCATGGGCCAACACCAGTACCTATTACACGGGCTATAGTTCCAACGCGTGCAACAACCTTGCGGCGCCATCGCCATCGTCGCCCACTGCGACGAGCAGCCAGACGACGGTGACCACCGGTACGACGACGATGCCGAACGGCGACGTCATCACCACCTATGAACGGCGCCAGAATTTTACCCAAACGCAATATCGCTACCGCTTTCAGAGCAGCGGGTCGCGCTGTTACCGCCAGTCGCGGACCTATACCTATACCCGCAACGAACCCTATACGGTGACGCAGACGGCCCCCTATCAGCAGTTCCAGAATTATACCTATCAGGTCGTCACCTATGATGTGGGTGACATGATCAACGGTACGCCGTTGGTGGTTCAAACCGGAACCAACGGTGCCAATGTCACGGCCTCGTGGGGTGGCTGCATCGTTGAACGCGACACGATCGACTTTGCATCGGGCCAATTCCCGCCGGCGGACGCGCTCGACCTCGACGTCGACCTGGTTCCGACCAGCGAAGACCGCACAAAATGGCGGGTGTTCCTGCCCAACATTGCGCATCCCAGCGCGGCGCACCCGTCATACAACCAAACGCCGACGCCGGTCACCACGACGAGCGATTATGTCAACTACAACACCGGCAGTTTTGCGTCGGGTGGCTGGTCGGCCTGTCCATCGCCAGCCATGAAACTGACGGCAATTCCCGTCGGCAGCCGGTCTGTGCTGCAAAATTATGTCAACAGCCTGGTTGCCATAGGCGGTACCTATCATGACGTCGGTATGATCTGGGGCGCGCGGCTGTTGTCGCCGACCGGACTGTTCGCCAGCGAAAATGCGACTGCACCGAACGGCAACCCGATCAGCCGCCACATCATCTTCATGACCGACGGCCAGCTCGCCCCCAATAAGGGCATCTATGGCTTTCAGGGTCAGGAATATATGATGGAGCGCGTCGGCGGTGGCACGACCACAGAATATAATAACCGCCACGAAACGCGATTCCAGACCGCCTGCAATGCGGCAAAAGCGCGCAATATGACGGTCTGGGTGGTCAGCTTTGGCACGACGCTGAGCCAGAGCATGATCGACTGCGCCAGCGGCGACCGCGCCTATGCCGCAGCCAACAAGGCTGAGCTGCACGCACAGTTCCAATCGATCGCCTCGCAGATCACGCGACTGAGGTTGTCGGAATGATGAAACGGGTCATGGCCTCTCGCTTGCGCCGGATCGCGCATCGCCTGCATCGCGATGATCGCGGCGCATATATGATCGAGTTTGCGCTCGTCATGCCGACATTCCTGATGCTCGTCATGGGGACGTTCGACCTGGGTGTGCAAATGTATGCCAAGGCCGTGCTGGCAGGCGCGGTGGAACAGGCCGCGCGTGCCAACGCGCTCGAATCCAACGCGGCGGACCAATCGCCGATCGACCAGCGCGTGCGTGACCGTGTGCGCGAAGTCGCCAGCTTTGCGACGCTCAGCTTTCAGCGCACCCGTTACAATACCTTTTCCGATGTGAACAACCCGGAAGCGTTCAACGATACCAACGGCAATGGCGTTCGCGACAGCTGGGAATGTTTCAGCGACGCGAATGGCAACGGCACCTATGACAGCAATCGTGGCGGCAATGGCCAGGGCGGCGCCAGCGACGTTGTCCTGTATCGCGTCGATATGACCTTTAACCGCATTTTTCCGCTGTGGCGCATGCTCGGTCAGCCGCAAAGCAAGACAATTACCGTCAGCACCGTGCTGCGTAACCAGCCTTACTCCAACCAGACCGACCAGACGGTCGTCGTTTGTCCGGTGGCCCCATGATAACCATATCCTCTTTCGGCTCGACCCTTTCGGCAACGCTGCGCCGGCTCCGCCGCGAAACGCGCGGTATCGCCATGATCGAAACGGCGTTCACCATTCCCACACTGCTGTTCACGAGCTTTGCGGGCCTGGAAATCGCCAACCTGATGATCGTGCATTCGCGCGTCAGCTCTATCGCGCTGTCTGCCGCGGACAACGCGTCGCGCATTGCGTCGGGCAGCAATCTGTCGCAGCCTCAGGTGCGCGAAGTCGACGTCAATGACGTTTTCACCGGCGTTCAACTACAGTCCGGTGACCTCAATTTTCTGGCCAATGGCCGCATCATCCTGTCCAGCCTCGAAACCAATGCCGGCGGCGGTCAGTGGATCCACTGGCAACGTTGTTACGGCAACCTCGACGTGCGCTCGGCCTATGGTCCGCAGGGTACAGGCGCGACTGGTACGTCATTCCCAGGCATGGGCGATGACGGCGAAGAGGTGAAGGCAGCGCCTGGCAACGCCATCATGTTCGTAGAGGTCAGCTATACCTATCAACCCTTCATGCTCGGCTCGCTGATGAACGGCGCGAACGAGATCAATTATGAAGCGGCCTTTGCCGTCCGCGACGCGCGCGACACGTCCAACATCTTTAACCCCTCGCCCGCAGCAACGGTGCGGACCTGCCCGACCACAGGGACTCAGCGCAAGAAGCGCGGCCTGCGTCTCGGTCAGCAGACCACCTGGAACTGGGGCAATGGTTGGGGTCGCGGCCTGTTTGGCGGCAACTAAGCGGTTCTTAGCGGTTGCACAATAGCCGCGCCGTCGCACACACTTTGGCCGCGTCGATGAGTGCCAGCTTTTCGATGTTGGCCGCATAGGGCAACGGCACATCTTCATCGGTGACACGCAGCACGGGTGCGTCGAGGTCGTCAAACCCCTGCTCCATCACGACAGCCGCGATTTCGCTGGCGATGGAACAGACGGGCCAGCCTTCTTCGACGATCATCAGCCGGTTGGTTTTCTTGAGGCTGGCCAGAACCGCCGCTGTGTCCAGCGGCCGCAGCGTGCGCAGGTCGATGACTTCGGCATCAATCCCCTCACCCGCCAGCGTCTCTGCCGCTTCCAGCGCGACAGCGACGCCGATGGAATAGCTGACGATGGTGATGTCGCTACCCGTCCGATGCGTGCGGGCCTTACCGATCGGCAGGACATAGTCGTCGAGCGCCGGCACATCAAAGCTGCGGCCATAGACCAGCTCGTTTTCGAGGAAGACAACCGGGTCCTGTGTCCGGATCGCCGCCTTGAGCAGCCCCTTCGCATCCGCTGCGTCATAGGGCGCAATCACAATCAGCCCCGGCACGCTGGCATACCAGGGGCCGTAATTCTGGCTATGCTGGGCACCGACACGGCTGGCCGCGCCATTCGGCCCGCGAAATACGATCGGGCAACGCATCTGTCCGCCCGACATATAATTGGTCTTTGCCGCCGAATTGATAATATGATCAATGGCTTGCATCGCAAAGTTGAATGTCATGAATTCGATGACGGGACGAAGTCCCCCCATCGCGGCCCCTGCCCCGAGGCCGGCGAAGCCATATTCCGTGATCGGCGTCTCGATAACCCGGCGCGGGCCGAACTCGTCGAGCAGGCCCTGCGTTACCTTATAGGCGCCCTGATATTCGGCGACCTCCTCTCCCATCACGAAGACGCGGTCGTCGCGCCGCATTTCCTCCGCCATTGCATCGCGCAGCGCCTCTCGCACCGTGGTCTTGACCATCGCCGTGCCTGCTGGAATCGCCGGGTCGGCAACCGCCGCAGCCGCGACAACCGGGCGTGCGGGTGCAGGTGCGGATGCAGCCGGGGCCTCCGGCGCAGCAACGGGTGCCGACGCGGCCACGGCCGGCGCAGCGGCTGCGGCACCGGCTTCGCCGCCAATCACGGCAATAACGGTGCCAACCTTTACATTTTCGGAGCCTTCGGGGACGAGCAAGCTGCTCACGACGCCCTCGTCGATGGCTTCGAACTCCATCGTCGCCTTGTCCGTCTCTATCTCGGCCAGGATATCGCCGGACTGGACCGTGTCCCCTTCCTTGACGAGCCACCGCGCGAGCGTCCCTTCCTCCATCGTCGGGGACAGGGCCGGCATTTTGATTTCGATGGCCATCAATATTGCTCCACCAGCACGTCGGTATAGAGTTCGGCAGGATCCGGTTCGGGCGCGCTTTCTGCAAAATCGGCAGATTCGGCGACCACTTTGCGAATGTCCTGATCGATCGCCTTCAGGCTCTCCTCGGTCGCACCGGCGGCCAGCAAATCCTGTTTCAACCCTTCGATCGGGTCGGATTTCTCACGCACCGCCTGCACTTCTTCGCGGCTGCGATATTTGGCGGGGTCCGACATGGAATGGCCGCGATAGCGATAGGTCTTCAGCTCCATCAGCACCGGCCCCTTGCCGGCGCGAACCCACTCCAGCGCCGATTCTGCCGCGGCGCGCACTTCCAGCACATCCATGCCGTTGACCTGGATGCCCGGGATGCGAAAGCTGTCGCCGCGGCGGAACAGTTGATCCTCTGACGAAGATCGGTTGACCGACGTCCCCATCGCATATTGATTATTTTCGATGACAAATATGATCGGCAGCTTCCACAGCTCCGCCATGTTAAAGCTTTCATAGACCTGGCCCTGGTTCGCTGCACCGTCGCCGAAATAGGCCATGCAGACCCCGCCATCGCCCCGATATTTGGACGCAAAGGCCAGCCCGGTACCCAGCGCGACCTGCGCCCCGACAATCCCGTGGCCGCCATAAAATTTATGCTCGACGCTGAACATGTGCATGGAGCCGCCCTTGCCGCGCGAAATCCCTGCGGCGCGCCCCGTCAGCTCGGCCATGATGACCTTGGGATCGATGCCATATGCCAGCATGTGGCCGTGGTCACGATAGCCGGTAATGACGCTGTCCTTGGCGGGGTCGAGCGCACTTTGCAGGCCGACAGCCACCGCCTCCTGACCGATATAGAGGTGGCAGAAACCGCCAATCAGGCCGAGGCCATAGAGTTGCCCCGCCTTTTCCTCAAAACGGCGGATGAGCAGCATTTCCCGATAAAATTGCTCCATCTGGCCGAGCGACGCCTTGAGCCGGGTGTGGGGCTTTGGCCGTTCGCGTACGCCTGCTGGCGCCGCCGTGTTAGACCCAGCCTTTGCCGGCGCTTTCTTAGGTGCTTTGGCAACCAAGATCAGACCCCCCATTTACCGTACGGAAGACTGTCTATAGGCGCGTTGCGTCGATGCTGGCAACACGCTGATGCAGCGCATCATCCAATTACTTCAACGGAATGACGATATCGTCCGGGTGGATCAGGTTAAGCTGTTCGCGCACCAATTCTTCCGCCAGGTCGGGGTCGACATGGCGGGGGTCGAGCAAGCGCTGGCGGTTGGTCAGCCGGGCCTGTTCTGCGCGCAGTTCGACCAGTTCGGCGCGGCTCGCCTGCAGCGCACGGCTATAGTCGCTCCACGCAAACAAACCGGTGGGGCCGAACAGCACCCAGCCGCCGATCAACGCCAGTGCAGCCGCAGCCCCGACAACCGGCCAATAGTCGCGCCGTGATCGCCTGATAGCGGGGGGACGGTGGACAGATCGAGCCATAACTCGTTGAATCATAGCCGCGACGGGGCGTCAACCCCTATGCAGCAAAGGATTCAAAAGACTCTGTTTTTCTGTAGCCGGCGCAGCCGTTCAGCGCCCCAACCCCGCCCCGGCGTACCGGCCTGCGTCGCCAAGCTCCTCCTCGATACGGATGAGCTGGTTATATTTTGCGAGACGGTCGGATCGGGCCAGACTGCC
>CAZAWL010000143.1:0-5942 GCA_964488705.1 uncultured Sphingopyxis sp. | reverse complement strand
GACCCGGCGACATAGAGCCAGCTGAGGCCCCCGCCGGCCAGAAACACGTCCTTGCCGCTATGGTCGTGGCCGCCACCGCTGTGCCCGCCGCCGGCGCTCGCCGTCATCGAGCGGACTTTCCACCATGTGGCTAGGCCGACCAACAGCGTCAGCGCGAGGGCGACGAGGATTTGCGCGGTGCTGCCCGCGTTGAGGCCGTTGTTGATCATCGCATCCCTCTCCCCGCGCTTATTGACGACTGTTTCAACAGCGCTTTGTTAGCGCTTTACGCGATTGCCCAAGAAGATCAAAAGGCAATGCATGAAAGGCCAGCAAACCATGCGCCTCGGCGTCTGTTATTACCCCGAACATTGGCCCGAGCCGATGTGGGCCGACGATGCCGCGGGCATGGTCGCGATGGGTATCAGCATCGTTCGGATCGGCGAGTTTGCGTGGAGCCGGATCGAGCCCGAACCGGGCCGGTTTGACTGGGGCTGGCTGGACCGGGCGGTCGAAACGCTGCATCGTGCGGGGCTGGGCATCATCATGGGCACGCCGACCGCGACCCCGCCCAAATGGCTGGTCGATCGGATGCCCGACATGATTGCCTATCACCGCGACGGCCGCCCGCGCCGGTTCGGGTCACGCCGGCATTATTGTTTCAGCCATGCGGGATATGCGCAGGAGGCACGCCGGATCACGCAGGCAATGGCCGAACGGTATGGCCGGCACCCGGCGGTGGTGATGTGGCAGACCGACAATGAATATGGCTGTCACGATACGGCCGTCAGCTATTCCGACGCCGCGCGTGACGCGTTTCGCGACTGGCTGGCGCGGCGGTACGGCCATGTCGACGCGCTGAACCATGCGTGGGGCAATGTCTTTTGGAGCATGGACTATCCCGATTTTGCCAGCATCGAATTGCCCCATTTGACGGTGACGGAGGCGAACCCGGCGCACTGGCTCGATTTCCGGCGTTTTTCGAGCGATCAGGTGGTTGCGTTCAACCGGGCACAGGCAGACATATTGCGCGCCGCATCGCCCGGGCGACCGGTCGCGCATAATTTCATGGGCTTTTTCACCCAATTCGACCACCACGCCGTCGGCGCCGATTGCGACATTGCGGCGTGGGACAGCTACCCGCTCGGCTTTCTGGAAAGCTTCTGGTTCAGCGATGCGGACAAGGCCACTTACCGCCAGCAAGGGCACCCTGACATCGCCGCATTTCACCACGACCTGTACCGCGGCTGTTCGCGCGGACGCTGGGCGGTGATGGAACAACAGCCCGGGCCGGTGAACTGGGCCGCGTACAACCCCGCCCCGCTGGAGCATATGGTGCGGCTTTGGACGCTGGAGGCGATGGCGCATGGCGCCGAATTCGTGTCCTATTTTCGCTGGCGTCAGGCGCCTTTTGCGCAGGAACAGATGCACGCAGGGCTGCTGCGCCCGGACAGCGTCCATGCCCCGGCTGCGGCGGAGGTGCGCCACGCGGCGCGCGACATTGCGCATATTGGGCCCGTCCCTGCCGCCCAGGCCGACGTCGCAATGCTATTTTCCTACACCAGCGACTGGGTGACCGACATCCAGCCACAGGGCAGGGGGTTCAAGGCGCTGCGCCAGGCGTTTGAAGCCTACACAGCGTTGCGCGAATTGGGATTGTCGGTCGACATCATCGCGCCCGACGCGGCCATCGACGGATATCGCATGATTGTCATGCCGTGCGAACCGGTGATCGACGAGCTGACCGTCGAACGGCTGCGCCATTTTGACGGGCCGGTGGTCATCGGCCCGCGCAGCGGCAGCAAGACGGCGCATTTCGCCATCCCAGCCGAACTGGCGCCCGGACCGTTGCAGCAATTGCTGCCGATCAAGGTGACCCGCGTCGAATCCTTGCGGCCCGGCATTAGCCTGCCGGTGGAGGATTTTGCGGCACTGCGCTGGGTCGAGGATGTCGAGACCGAATTGTTGCCCAATTGGCGGCTGCCCGACGGGCGCGGACTATTGTTCAACCGCGCCAACATCCAATATCTTGCGGCCTGGCTCGATGCAGCAGGGCTGCGCCGCGTCATGGCACAGGCGGCGGGATCGGCCGGGCTGGTTCCGCGTCACCTGCCCGAAGGGCTGCGGCTGCGGCAGGCGGGGGACCTGCAATTCGCATTCAACTATGGCCTCGCCACCTGCACGCTATGCGACGTGTTTGGCGATGCGGAGGAGCATGACTATCTGGTCGGCGGGCCGGACCTGCCGCCGGCGGGTGTTGCGGTATGGCGCGCACGTGCCAAAACGCCGGGATAGTCAGACGCGGTCGGCGAAAACCAGCGTCCCTTCGCCGAGCAGGCCGAGCGCGAGGCCGATATCCTCTTGTCTGAGCGCAAAGCAACCTTCGCTGCGGCCGAGTTTGCCCTGCGTCGCAATCAACGCGTCGCTGACATAATCGGCGGGGTGGATGACGATGGCGCGCGCTTCGGCATTGCTGTTGTCGTCGTCGAGCCCAATCAGCCGCTGGGAATCGCCATGGGTGCCGGTATAGCGGGCCGCCGTGACATAGGCGCCCTTGCTGCTGGCAAGCGAACCCGGTTCGTTGGAAAATTGTTCGACCCAGCCGCTGTGCAACGGGTCGGAGCCACGGCCATGCGCGACGAGCAGGCTGACCCCCTGACCCGACGCCATGTCGACGAGGGTAAAACGTTGGTCGCGCGACGGCCGCGCAAAATCGACGATGGCGATGCGGTCGCGGTGGGCCAGACGACCCGCATGCTGATCCAGCGCCGCCGCCGCACGCGCCATCAGGCCGGCATTGATGCTGGGACGCTGGATGATCATGGGCGTCGCGCGCGCGACCACCGGCAGCGACGCGAGCGCGGCCACGGATGCGATCATGCCGCGGCGGGTCAATTGATGCAGGGGCGCAGGCCGATTCATGCTGTGATCCATGCCACAGTCATGGCGAATGTCGCGGCCTATTGCACGCTGGACTGTCGGTGAACCGTTCTGTATCATCGACGAAACGACGAATCGGGGGAAATATGCGGCGTATCGTTTCCGTCTTGGCAGCTGTTTCGGGCATCGCGCTGGCGATGACGGCGCAATCGGCCGCGCTGGCGCAGACCGGCCCAGCCCCGGCCAATGGTCCTGCGCCCGCTGCCGCGCCCGCACCAGCCACCGCCGCCAGCACTGTGCCCGCGCCGGTC
This sequence comes from uncultured Sphingopyxis sp., assembly GCA_964488705.1. GTDB lineage: Bacteria > Pseudomonadota > Alphaproteobacteria > Sphingomonadales > Sphingomonadaceae > Sphingopyxis. Next base: position 2,772 of record CAZAWL010000143.1, on the reverse strand, counting down.
CCGGCCCCGCTCTGGACGACGACGCAGGCGATGCAACTGGTCAGTTGGCTGGACAATGCGCCGCTCGACGGTTTGCCGGCGATGACCGACCGGGCCAATGCGCTGCGCGCAGCGGTGGCCACGGGTGACCGGGCGCAGATCAGCGCCGTTGCCGACCCGGCTGCGCTGCTGCTGCTCGAACGGCATCGCAATGGCACACATGCTGTCCAGCGGCGGCGGTTCAACATCACGGGGGATAGCTTCGCCCCCGCCGCGGACGCGCTTGCCGCCGCGCTCAACAGCAATCAGGTGGATGCGTTGTTCCGCGCCGCCGTGCCGAACCACCCGCATTATGTGATGCTGCGCGAAGCGTTGGCGGCGGAAAGTGATGCGGGCCGCGCCGAAACGATCCGCCTCAACATGGACCGCTGGCGCTGGATGCCGCGTGAATTGGGCCGGCGCTATTTGCTGGTCAATGTGCCGTCCTACGAAGTCACGCTGTGGCAGGATGGTGTGCGTATCGACCGCTGGCGCACCATCGTCGGGCGGCCGTCGACGCCGACCAATATTTTTTCGGACACGGTGACCGGCGTGGTGCTCAACCCCTGGTGGGAAATCCCCACCAGCATCGCCAATGAAGGGATCGCGTCGATGGTCCGCAACAACCCCAGCGCGGCGGCGGCGCGCGGCTATGTGTTCGAACAGGGCCGTTATCGCCAACGGCCCGGCCCGGGCAATTCGCTGGGCCAGATGAAATTGGTGATGCCGAACGAACATGCCATTTACCTGCACGATACGCCGGCGCGGTCGCTGTTCGCCAATCCGGCCCGCGCCTATAGTCATGGGTGTGTGCGGGTAAACGCGGCGGTCGATTTCGCGACGGCGGTGCTGAGCACGCGCGAAGGGTGGGACCGGGCGGATACCGACGCTGTCCTCGCCAGTGGACGGACACAGACGGTCGAACTGCCCGAACCCATCCCCGTCTATATCGCCTATTTCACGACGGCACCCTTCACGACCTCGCTCGATACGCCGGGGGAGATCCGCCAATTTGCCGACATATACGGGCACGACAGGGCCCGTTGATCCGTACCCGGAGCGGTCCCGCTTGCGCGCGCTGCGGCGGTTGCTAAGCTTTGCCTGACGGTCGGGCTGTTGGCCTGCGCCGCGAAGGGGGGAGGGGCAGGCCGTGCTATTGACCGCTGAACATGAGGCGCTGCGCGACACCACGATCAAATTCATCGACGAACATATCAATCCCTATGTCGATGAGTGGGAGGCGGCGGAAATTTTCCCGGCGCACGACCTGTTCAAGAAAATGGGCAATTTAGGGCTGCTCGGCATCCACAAGCCGGTCGAATATGGCGGGATGGGCCTCGACTACAGCTATCAAAGCGTGTTCAACGAAGCGACCAACCACATCAACTGCGGCGGCGTGCCGATGGCCATTGGCGCGCAGACCGACATGGCGACGCCGGCGCTCGCGCGGTTCGGCTCGGACGAGGTGCGGCGCAATTTCCTCAGCCCGTCCATTTCTGGCGACTATGTTGCTTGCATCGGCGTTTCCGAACCGTCCGCCGGGTCGGATGTTGCCGCGATCAAGACGACCGCGCGGCGCGATGGTGACGATTATGTCATCAGCGGCGGCAAGATGTGGATCACCAGCGGCACGCAGGCCGACTGGATGTGCATGCTCGCCAATACCGGCGATGCGAGCGAAGGCATCCACAAGAACAAGACGCTGATCTGCGTTCCGTTGAAGGAGGATGGCAAGCGCGCCAAGGGCGTAACTATCGCCCGCAAGCTCAAAAAGCTGGGCAATCATTCATCCGATACGGCCGAAATATTTTTCGACGAGGTGCGCGTGCCCGCGCGCAACCGCATCGGAGAGGAAGGGATGGGCTTTACCTATCAGATGATGCAGTTTCAGGAGGAACGGCTCTATGCGGCGGTCAAGGCGGTGGCAGGGTGCGAACGCACCATCGCCGACACGATCGCCTATACCCGCGACCGCCATGTCTATGGCCGGCCGCTGATCGACAATCAGGTCATCCATTTCCGGCTCGCCGAATTGGCGACTGAGGTGGAGGCGCTGCGCGCGCTGACCTGGAAGGGTGTGGAGCGGCATGTCGCGGGCGACGATGTCACCAAATGGGCGTCGATGGCCAAGTTGAAGGGCGCGCGGCTGAGCCGTGAGGTGACCGACGCGTGCCTCCAATATTTTGGCGGCATGGGCTATATGGATGAAACCCGCATTTCGCGCAGCTTTCGCGACGGCCGGCTCGGGTCCATCGGTGGCGGCGCGGATGAAGTCATGCTCGGCATCATCGCCAAAACGATGGGGATCATGCCCGGCCGGGTGCGGTAGCCATTTTGTTTAATGCGCTCTGGCGTCGGGGAAGAGGCGCAGGAAATTGTCGGTATAGAATTTCTGTTTGGTGGCATGGTCGTGCCCGGCCAAATGCCCTTCGAATTTGCCGATCGGATCGCGGCCACCCTCAACATGCGGATAGTCGCTGCTGAACAGATAGAGGTCGGGGTTGGACTGGTCGATCAGCGCACCGACATCTTCGATCGGGAAAGGGGTAAAGCCCATCTGCTGCGTCAGCTGTTCGGACGGCTTGCGGGTAAAACGGACCGATTCATCCACGCGGCTGTAAATGCCCGTCACCCAGTCGAGCCGTCGCAACATTTCGGGGACCCAGCCTGCGCCGAGTTCCACCGCCGCGCCGCGTAGAGCCGGGTGGCGCGCAAAAACGCCATCGAGCAATAGCATGGAGATGAACGCCTCGA
>CAZAWL010000142.1:0-5988 GCA_964488705.1 uncultured Sphingopyxis sp. | reverse complement strand
GATGCCGTCGCCCGTGGCGCCGCGCGGCGCCGTTGAAAATTGATAGACGCGGCCCGCGCCGCCGCTGGCCATGATGGTCGCGCGCCCGACATGCGCCCGCACCTGGCCCGATGCGGTATCCAGCGCATAGACGCCCCACACCCGCCCCGAACCCGAATAGCGTTGTTCATGCCGCCCGGTGATGAGGTCGATACAGGTCTGCCCCGGCAGCAATGTGATGTTGGGATGCGCGTCCGCCGCCTTGAGCAGCGCCGCCTGCACCGCCCATCCGGTCGCGTCGTCGACATGGACGATGCGCCGGTGCGAATGGCCGCCTTCGCGTGTCAGGTGGAGTGTGTCGGCTTCCTTGTTGAACGGCACGCCCATCGCGACCAGCCGTTCAATGGCTTCGGGCGCATTCTCAACAACATGTTCCACCGTTTCGCGCCGGTTGAGCCCGGCACCGGCAACCATGGTGTCGGCGATGTGGTTGGCAAATGTGTCACCGGTGTCGAGCACCGCAGCAATCCCGCCCTGTGCCCAGGCCGTCGAGCCGCCGGTCAATTCGCCCTTTGCCAGCACCAGCACCCGGCAGTGGTCGGCAAGCGCCAGCGCCGCGGTCAGTCCCGCCGCGCCCGACCCGATGATGATGACGTCGTGATCATTGGCCATAGCCGCACTAATGCCGACAATTGCCCCGCTGGCAAGCCGTCATCCCGCCCGCCCGATCAGACCGGGAAGCAATCGAGGTCGAACGCCACATGGACCGGTCCGTCATAGGATGTGCGGATCGCCGCCAGCCCTTCGTCCAGCCGGGCCAGCGACCGGTTCATATTGTGCGTCAACACCATCCGACCCGCACCGACACCGGCCGCCAGCTCACCCAACGACTGCGGATCACGATGCAGCCCGCGTGGCTGCCCATCCGCCATCGGGATAACATGGTGCGCTAATAGCAGGTGCGGGTTCGACCCGCGCAGCCCCTCGGCAAAGCCATCCGACGCCATGCTCTGATCGCCGGTAATGACGAGCCGCCGCCCCTGCCAGCCTATCTCATAGCCCAGCGACGGCACCGGGCCATGGTGGACCGGGCGCGCCGTAACCGTCAGGTCCCCGAAACTGAAGCGCGCCGGCGGTGCTGTGCCCTGGGCGGTCGTGACGACCTGCGGATCCAGCATGGCCTTACCTTCGCTGCCGTCGCCATAGCCGCCAAGATAGGCAAAGGCCCCGTCACCGATGCCGATCAACTGAGTCAGGAAATGGTCGATGGCCGGAAAACGCGCGGCGGCATCCGGACCGACAATCGTCAACGGCCGATCGCGTTGTTCGAACCCCCCGCTGTTGAGGACATCGACCAGATCCCCCGCATGGTCGCCATGCAGGTGCGTCAGCAAGATCGCGTCGAGCGTGGCGACACGGGCGCCCGATTCGGCAAAGCGAAGGAACGAGCCCGACCCGGCATCCACCAACAGCCGCGGCACACCGTCGACGCGGATAAGATAGCTGGTGGCAGCGCGACCTGCCTCCGCCACCGGGCCGCCAGAGCCGAGCACCTGCACCGCCAAACCATCCGCCGGACAAGTCGCAGCCTCCGCGCCGCGCAGCGACTGGGCCAGCCGCGCCTGCGCATCGGGCACGTCAGGCGACACGCTACTCGTCTGTAGCAGAAACAACATGGCAAACATCGCCAATCCCCCCGTCAATGGTGACTGGCAAAGTGATGCCGCCGCCACCGCAGGGTTCGGTGCGGGCGCCACATTCGGTTACACTGGCGCGAAACCGTGGTTCAGGCGGCCGATCGTGTCAGTTGCACGAACACGTCCTCAAGGTCGGCCTCCCGCGTCGAAACGTCGACGATCGACAGCCCCGCCGCCGCCGCTGCGGCGAGCACGTCGCCGGCATTGGCCCGATCCTTGTTATAGCTGATCGTTATCTCGTGCGCGCCGGTCTGTTCGACCTTTTCGAAACTGTCATGATGCGGCAGTGCCGATATCTCTCCGTCGAGCGTCAGCACCACGGCCTTGTCCCGCGCCATGCCGACGAGGTCGCGCGTCGGCTTGTCGGCGATGACGCGGCCATGGTTGATGATGGCGATTCGGTCGCACAATTGTTCCGCCTCCTCGAGATAGTGGGTGGTCAGCACCACCGTCACCCCTTCGCGGTTGAGTTGCTGAACATAATCCCACAATTGCTGCCGCAGGTCGATATCGACACCGGCGGTAGGTTCGTCGAGGACAATGATCGGCGGGGAATGGACCAGCGCCTTTGCCACCAGCAACCGGCGCTTCATCCCGCCCGACAGCGTGCGGGCATAGGCGTTGGCCTTGTCCTCCAGCCCGACGGCGCGCAGCAGCTCCATCGACCGGCGCTTGGCCTTGGGCACACCATAAAGGCCTGCGACCAGTTCAAGCGTTTCGACCGGCGTGAAAAACGGGTCGAACATGATTTCCTGCGGCACGATGCCGATCGACGATTTGGCGTTGCGCGGGTCGACGTCGATGTCAAAACCCCAGATGCTGGCCTGTCCCGACGTCTTGCGAACCATACCCGACAGGATGTTGATCAGCGTCGATTTGCCTGCGCCATTGGGGCCAAGCAGGCCGTAAATCATGCCCTGCGGCACCGCGAGGTCGACGGCATCAAGCGCCTTTTTGCCACCTTCATAAATTTTCGTGAGGCCGTTGACGGCGATAGCAGGCTGATCGGTCATGCCGCTGCCATAGCCGCGCATTTGCCGCTTCCAAAGCGTAAATCGGTACTTAACCATCTTCCCTCATCCTATCTCCATCGGCGACACGTATCCGGGCAGTGATGGGGACCAAAACTTCCACCAATATTGGGGCAGGCATTTGCCGCCTGGGCACGCTGGCCGTGCCGTGCGCGCTGGCGTTTGCCAGCGCCGCCGCCGCGCAAGGTGCCCCGACCACCGGCCCGTCACGCGCCGAAGCGGCTGTGCTGCGACCGCTGGCATTCGTGCGCGATGAGGATCTGAATTTCGGGCTGATCATCCCCGGTGCGACCGCTGGCGTCGTCCGCATCGAACCCAATGGGACGCGCACCGCGACGGGCGGCGTGACACTGGTTGGCTCCACTCATCAGGCAGCCCGCTTTTCGGGGCTAGGCAGCTTCAATCAGCAGGTGCTGATCAGCATGAGCGCCAACACCATCCAGTTGACCGGACCAGGCGCACCGATGACGGTGTCGCAATGGGAAATCGGTTCGACGCCGACCGCCATTCTGACCACAACGCCGACCCGCTTTCGTATCGCCGCGGCCAACGGCCTGTTCAATTTCCCGCTCGGCGCAAGGCTGGCAGTCGGGACCAACCAGGCGCCGGGCACGTACACTGGTACTTTTTCGATCACACTCAATTACCAGTGAATTAACCATCATTCGGCACCAGACGGCAAACCGGTCTGGCCTAGGGTGGCGGCATGACCCGGACCAGTCATCCCGAAATCGCAGTATTGCGGGCATGTGTTTTTGCCGCAAGCCTCGCCATGGCGGCATCGCCCGCGGCAGCGCAGACGGCGGCGGGACAGAGCCGTACTACCGTGCTCGATCAAATCACCATGACCAACACCGGTGAGCTCAATTTCGGTCGCGCCACCGTGGGGGCAACGGCTGGCCGCATCGTCATCAACCCCAACACCAATGCCCGCACCACGACGGGCAGCGTCGTTACCGTCGGCGCCGGGCACAGCCGCGCCAGCTTTGTCGTCAGCGGCACACCCAACCGCATCGTGCGCTTTACGGTGGTGAGCGGGAGCATTGTTCTGTCCAATGGCAGCGGCGGGACGATGACGGTCAATACATTCCGGCTCAACGGCCCGCGCAACCGCAACCTCGGCGCGGCGGGGTCGGTCACATTGCAGGTCGGAGCCAGGCTCAATGTCAACGCCAATCAGGCGCCCGGCAATTATACGGGGTCGTTCCAGGTCCGCGTCGATTATTTCTGACGAGCGCCAGCCGCAGTGCCCCGGACAATGGTTTACGCCTTGTCAGCCACTTCATGGCACACACCGTAAAGTGCCCATCGTCTAACGAGGTCGCATGACAGGGACCATGTCGCCATTGCAACGGGCTTTGCGCCCGGCCGTTGCCGCGGCCGTATTGCTGCTCGCACCTGCCGCGCATGCGCAGACGACGACGTCGACAACCCGCATCACGCTGTTATCCCCGCTGTCGGTGGTCAACACCGCACCCCTCGATTTCGGTCAGCTGGCCGCCGGTGCCACCGCCGGCACGGTGACCATCAATGCGAATACCGGCGCGCGCACCGTCACCGGCGGCACCGTTGCAGCGGGTGGCTCACCACAGCGGGCGACGTTCGTTGCTGCGGGTGTGATAAATCGCATCCTGATCGTCACGGTGGGTGGCGGGTCGACGACCCTGACCAACGGCACGGGCGGCACGATGACCATGAACAACCTGACGCTTGATGGACCGACGGTGCGCACGTTCAATTCCAGCGGCGTCGCGACAGTCAATGTCGGCGGCCGATTGAATGTTGGCGCCAACCAGCAGCCCGGCAATTACACAGGCACATTTTCGGTGACGATCGTCTACCCCTGAACCGCACCGGTGGCGTGCCAGCCCACACGAGCGCATCAAACCCGATTGCAGCGCGATAATGCCGCTGCTAGACGCCGCAACAATGCCCGATCAGCCCGAAACCGTTCGTACCGAAACCGCCCGCGTCGCCTGCATGGGCGACACTGACGTTGGCGGCGGCGCGCTGGGCCATCCGCGCGTGTGGATTCAGATCGACCCGGCGCAGGGCTATGCCGACTGTGGCTATTGTGATCGCCGCTTCATCCTCATCGGCGGCATCGCCGACCATGGGACAAAGCCCGGCCGGTCGTGACTATGGCCAGCGCCGACCCCCGCTCCTTCCTCTATTGCGCCGACCAGCTTGACCCGGATGCCGCCATCGCGCTGACCCGTCGCGCACTCGCCAATGCAGAGGATGGCGAGCTGTATCTGCAATATCGGGTCAATGAATCGCTCGGCTTTGACGACGGCCAGCTGAAAACCGCCGATTATTCGACCGACGCCGGCTTTGGCCTGCGCGCCGTCACTGGCGAGGTAACAGGCTTTGCCCATGCCAGCAGCATCAGCGCCGCAGCCATCGAACGGGCCATGGGCGGGTTGCGGCTGGTCCCGGACCATCGTGACCGCCGACCCGCGCCGCCACGACACACCAATGTCCGCCTGTATGACGATGCCAACCCGATCGACCCGTTGCCCTTTGCGCAAAAGGTCGCGCTGTGTCAGGCCATCGATGCCGCTGCGCGCAGCCGCGACCCGCGCGTGGTCCAGGTCAGCGCCGGGCTGGTCGGGGCCTGGTCGGTGGTGGAGATTATCCGCGCTGACGGCTTTGTCGCCACCGATGTCAGGCCGCTCGTCCGGCTCAACATCTCGATCGTGGTCGAAGAGGGCGGGCGCCGCGAAAGCGGATCGTTCGGGATTGGCGGCCGGCGCGGTTTCGCCGACCTCACCGAACCGGCAACCTGGCAGCGCGGTATCGACATCGCGCTCGATCAGGCGCTGACCAACCTGTCGGCGGTGCCGGCCCCGGCGGGGGAGATGACGGTGCTGCTCGGCCCCGGCTGGCCCGGCATCCTGCTGCACGAAGCGGTCGGCCATGGGCTGGAGGGCGATTTCAATCGAAAGGGCACCAGCGCCTTTTCCGGACGAATCGGTGAGCGCGTTGCCGCCCCCGGCGTCACCGTCGTCGATGACGGGACATTGACCAACCCGGTCGGCGGCGGCCGGCGCGGCTCGTTGAGCATCGATGACGAAGGGACGCCCACGGCGCGTACCGTCCTGATCGAAGACGGCGTGCTGCGCGGCTATATGCAGGACCGGTTGAATGCACGCCTGATGGGAGTCGAACCGACGGGCAACGGGCGCCGCGAAAACTATGCGCACGTCCCCATGCCACGCATGACCAACACCTTCATGCTGCCGGGCGGGGAAGAACCCGACGCATTGATGAGCCGGGTC
>CAZAWL010000141.1:0-6005 GCA_964488705.1 uncultured Sphingopyxis sp. | reverse complement strand
CAGGAAAACGGTTCCGCTGGGCTGAGTATTGGGCGGCGTATCGGGCTGGGAATGATGCATGATGGCCGTATGAGCCACCGCCGTCGCTCGGCCAAACCATCTTCGCTTTGCCGGCCTAAAGCAGAGCTTTGGCCACCACTGCTAGAGCGGTTTTCGACCCGATTGTATCGGCTCGATCGCTCTAGCCTATTGTCTTACCGCGTTTTCTGATTCGTCAGGTGATTCTATCTGACTGGAAAACGCTCTAGACTTCGTCGGCGAGGCCGATGCCGATGGTGGCCCGCGGTTGTTCCGCTTCGTTCGACGCGACGGGATAGGCGCAATAATCGGCGGCATAATAGGCGCTCGGCCGGTGGTTACCCGACAGCCCGACGCCGCCAAAGGGATGGCTCGACAGCGCGCCATTCGTGGGTTTGTTCCAGTTGATCACGCCGGCGCGGATATTGGCCCAAAACTGGTCATAGTCTTTCGACGAGCCGCCGATCAGTGACGCCGACAGGCCATAGGCGGTCGCATTTGCCTCCGCGATGGCGGATTCAAAATCGGCAACACGCACGACCTGGAGTAACGGGCCGAACAATTCGATGTCGGGCTTGTCCGCGACATTGGTGACGTCGACAATGCCCGGCGTCAAAAACGGCAGGGATTCATCGGGGCGCGTCATAAAGCTGATGGCCTGCCCGCCATTCGAGATGAGGTAGAGAAAACTATCCATCAAGCCGTCGGCCGTGGCGTTATCGATCACCGGACCCATAAAGGGTGCTGGTTCGTCATGCGGCCCCCCGACGATCAACCGGGCCGTCAGACGACGCACTTCTTCGAGCAGGGCCGTGGCCATGGTGTCGCGGACGATCAGCCGCCGCGCGTTGGAACAGCGTTGCCCGGCCGTCATAAAGGCGGATTGCACGATCAGCGTGGCCGCGCTGCCAATGTCACGCGTGTCCCACGCAACGATGGGATTATTGCCGCCCATTTCGAGCGCCAAAATCCGGTCCGGCCGGTGCGCCAGCGCCCGGTTGATGGCGACGCCGGCACGGGCCGATCCGGTGAAAAGCACGCCGTCGACATCGGCATGGGTCACCAGCGCCTTGCCAGCCTCTGGCCCGCCGATCACCAGCTGCAACACATCAGCGGGCACGCCGGCATCCACCATCAGGTTGACCAGCATTTCGCCGACCGCTGGCGTTTTTTCCGATGGCTTGAAAACCACGCTGTTGCCGGCGAGCAATGCGGGAATGATGTGCCCATTGGGCAGGTGGGCGGGGAAATTATACGGGCCCAGAACCACCATGACACCATGCGGCTTGTGGCGGACGGCCGTGCGCAGGCCACGTTCGCCGTCGCTGCGTCGCTGTGCTGTGCGCTCGGCGTAGGACTTGACCGAGATATCGGTTTTGTTGGCAACCGATTGCACCTCGGTGCGCGCTTCCCACAGCGGCTTGCCGGTTTCGCGGGCAATCAGGTCCGCGAGCGGCTCAGGGTTGGCAACCAGTCGTTCCGAAAATCGCTTGAGCGCATCGACCCGTTTGATCATCGGCAATGCCGCCCAGGCCGGGCCGGCGTTGCGCGCAGCCATGATCGCCGCATCGATGTCGCTGGGCGTGCCGCGCCATAGCTCTGCACCCGTTGCTGGTTCGATAGAGATAATCTCGGCCGCCATCGCTGTGTCTATTAGCCTTCCGCACCGCCATGACAAGCGTTGCGGTCAGCCAGCGTCACCACCGGGTGCGCGCAGCGCGGTTCCCATGGCGCGAATGGCATCGATCTTGGCATAGAGCGGTTGCCAGTCATCGGCTTCGGCGATGGCCGCCCACAGCGTCTCGACCTCCTCGATATGAAGCGATTGCGGCGGCGTATCGACCCACCAGGCCCCGCGCGTCGGCGCCCGCCCGTCGAGCGCGGCCGCCAACTCTGCCTGTTCCGCCGGGTCTGGACCGGCCCCGTTGCCGGGGTCGAGGAAAAAGCGGTCGATGTCGATTCCACCGGTGCGCATTACGCGTTCGGCGGCAATGACCAATTGCCGGTCGGATGCCGCGTCCCGGCGCGTGACACCCAGACGCCAGCAGAACTGGTCCGCGATCGCGGCTTCATAAGCGGGGGCGAAACTGTCCAGCGCTGCGCTGAGCGGCTCGGCATCCGCCACCAGCCGCAGCGCCATTGCCAGCTGCCCGACATTCCAGTGCATCACCTGTGGCTGGCGGCCAAAGGCGTAAAGCGATTGATGGTCGAAATAGGCGGCGGTGAAACCGGCATCCCATTTCGGGGTAAATCGCCACGGCCCATAATCAAAACTCTCGCCGGTGACGTTGATATTGTCGGTATTGAGCACGCCGTGCACAAACCCCGCGACCATGTAGGCCGCGACCATTTTTGCGGTGCGCTCGGCCGTGTTGCGGACCATCATCGCCGCCGCGTCACTGGCGGAAAGTGCTGCCACGGCGTCCGGGTCACAGCCATGCAGGGTGACCAGCACATAGTGTAACAGCCGCTCCATCTCCCCCGCCTGTTGCAACGCGGCGAGGCGCTGGAAACTGCCGATCCGGATATGGCTGTGATTCAGGCGGACGAGCACGGCTGATCGGGTGGGCGACGGTTCGTCCCCGCGATGCAGCGCTTCACCTGTCTCGATAATTGAAAAGGTGCGCGACGTCGGCACCCCCAGCGCTTCGAGCATTTCGGTCGCGAGCAGCTCCCTCACCGCCCCTTTCAACGTCAAACGGCCATCACCAAAACGGCTGTAGGGGGTTTGACCCGACCCTTTGGTGCCGAGGTCGAGCCATCGCCCGTCGCTGCTCTGCAGCTGCGCGAACAGGAACCCCCGGCCATCACCGAGGTCCGGGTTGTATGTGCCGAATTGGTGGCCGTGATAGCGCAGCGCCAGCGGCCGGGGCAGATTGTCGGGCAGCGGCGCAAACCGTCCGAAATGATCGACCCATTGCCCGTCATCGAGACTGTCCAGCCCCACCTCCTGCGCCGCACCATCGTGCCGCCAGCGCAGGATGTGTTGTGGAAAAACGGCGGCATCGACCGGGTCGGCCAGAAAATCCGCGACGGATGTGATGGGCGGGGGTGGTGTCGCGCCGCGTGGCGCTTGCGTCTGCGAAGCCATGGGGCAATATGCTGGCAATATGACCAACCGCGCAAGCCCAAAGCAGGATGACCTGCCCTGGCAGGACCATGGATGGTGGTCCGCCGACGGGGTGCGGCTGCATGCGCGGGTTTATGAGGCGCGCCGGCCGTCAAAGGCGCCGCCGGTTATCTGCCTGCCCGGCTTGACCAGGAACGCGCGCGACTTTTCGGAGCTGGCGCCGATGCTGGGCGCACGCCGCACGGTTTATGTGCTCGATCTGCGCGGACGCGGCGACAGCGGCTATGCCAAAGACCCGATGACCTATGTCCCGTTGACCTATGTGCAGGATGTGACGACCCTGCTGGATGAACTGGGTGTCGACCGGTTTGTGTCCATCGGGACGTCGCTTGGCGGGCTCGTCACCATGTTGCTGGCGGCCATGCACCCCGGCCGCGTTGCGGGGGCGGTGCTGAACGATGTCGGGCCGCAAATCGACCCGGCCGGCCTCGCCCGCATCGGCGGTTATGTCGGACAGACGCCCAGCTTTCCGACCTGGGTGCACGTGGCGCGCAGCCTCGCCGTCGCTAACGCGGACGTCTACCCGGACTGGTCGCTGGAACAATGGCTGGTGCTGGCCAAGCGAACCCACCGGCTGACGCCGGAGGGGCGGATCATGCCCGACTATGACGCCAACATCGCCCAGCCGTTCAAACTGCCGGGTGGTGCAGGCGATGGCGATTTGTGGCCGGCCTTTGCCGCGCTCAAAGCGACGCCGATGCTGATATTGAGGGGAGCCTTGTCCGACATTCTCTCCGCACGGACGGCCCGGCGCATGGTGGAGAAATCCGATTCGGCGACGCTCGTCACCATCCCCCGGGTTGGTCACGCCCCTACACTGGACGAACCGGAATCAGCTTCGGCCATTGCCAAATTTGTGGCGACGGTGACGCGTTGACCGAATCTGGACTGCCCATGCGCGCCTGTTCGACGGTCCGGATTCTGCACTGCCACTCGACCTTTTCGCTCGGCGGAAAGGAAGCGCGCGCCACGCGGCTAATGAACCGGTTTGGCGACCGTGCGGTGCATAGCGTCCTTTCGGCGATGCCCGACCAACTGGGCGCACGCGCGGCCATCGACCCGGCGATAAGGGTCGACTTTCCCGATGAGTCTACCGCGCCGGCGCTCCATGGCCGACCGGGGCCGCGGCGCTACATCCGGCTGGCCAGTTACATGCAGCAATTCGACCTCGTCCTCACCTATAATTGGGGGGCGATGGACGCTGTTATGGCGCACCGGCTGTTGTCGTCGCGGATGCCGCTGCCGCCGCTGATCCATCATGAGGACGGGTTCAATGCCGACGAAGGCGAGCGGCTCGATTGGCGGCGCAACCTGTTCAGGCGCATCGCACTGCCGACGGCGCAGGCTGTCGTCGTCCCCAGCCATGTTCTGGAACGCGTCGCCCGCACGGTATGGCGGCAGGGTGGACGGGTCCGCCGCATTTCGAACGGAATCGCGACGGCGGCCTATCGCCAGCCGGCTGGTGCGGATGCCATCGCAGGCCTGCACCGGCGCGAGGGTGAGATCATTGTCGGCACCATTGCGGGATTGCGCGCAGTCAAGAATTTGCCGTTGCTGGTTCGGGCCTTGGCGAACATGCCCCCGCATGTCCGGCTGGTCATTGTCGGCGCAGGGCCGGAGCGCGACGTGATATTGGCAGAGGCGTCGGCACAGGGTGTTGCCGACAGGCTGTTGATGCCGGGGTTCCTCGACCAGCCGCACCGCTATGTCGGCCTGTTTGATATCATGGCGCTGTCGTCGCTGTCGGAACAGCAACCGATTGCCGTGATGGAAGGGATGGCGGCGGGGCTGCCGATCGTTGCGCCACCGGTCGGTGATGTGCCGCACATGGTCGCTGCCAGCAACGCACCCTTCATTGTCGAGCCGACCGAATTGGCGCTGGCACAGGCGGTTACGGCCTTGTCTGCGGATTCGGTTTTGCGCGCGCGCATTGGCGGCGACAATCGGGCAAAGGCCGCGTCCGAATTTGGCGAGGACGGGATGATTGCGCGTTACGCCGCGCTCTATGGCGATGCTTTGGGCATTGGGCCGACCGCCTTGCTGTAACCGGCCGCGCAATTTAGGGCGCGCATTTCGCGTCAACTTCTCTATAGGGCGAGGTTTAACCGGGGCATGGTTGGGAGTTTTGTGTGTTCAAGGGGTTGAAGCCCATTACCTATGCGGGGCGCGAGCTATGGCCGCTCATAGAAGGCGGCAAAGGCGTTTCGGCGACAAATCACGCAAGTTCGGGTGCTTGGGCTGCGGCAGGCGGGATCGGTACGATCAGCGCGGTCAATGCCGACAGCTATGACGATAATGGCGACATGATTCCGCAGGTCTTTACCGGGTCGACGCGGGTCGAACGTCATCAGGAACTGATCGACTATGGCATCCGCGGCGCCATCACGCAGGTCAAACGCGCCTATGACATTGCGGCGGGCCGCGGTGCCATCAACATCAATGTGCTGTAGGAAATGGGCGGCTCCCAACCCATCCTCCATGGTGTGCTGGATGCGACGCGCGGGCTCGTTAACGGGGTCACCTGTGGCGCCGGCATGCCGTATAAATTGTCCGAAATCGCGGCGAAATATGGCGTCTATTATTTACCCATCATTTCGTCGGCCCGCGCATTTCGCGCGCTGTGGAAACGTGCTTATAGCAAGGTGCCGGAATGGCTCGGCGCGGTGGTATACGAAGATCCCTGGCTGGCGGGCGGTCACAACGGCCTGTCCAATGCCGAAGACCCGCAGCTGCCGGAAGACCCCTATCCCCGCGTAAAGGCTGTGCGCGATGTGATGCGCGCCGAGGGCATTTCGGACGACGTGCCGATCGTCATGGCCGGAGGTGTCTGGTACCTGCGCGAATGGGAGGATTGGAT
>CAZAWL010000140.1:0-6029 GCA_964488705.1 uncultured Sphingopyxis sp. | reverse complement strand
CAAGCTCGACGAGGTGCGCGAAGCACTGACCGCGCTCGGCATCAACGGCATGACCGTCAGCGAAGTCAAAGGCTTCGGGCGGCAAAAGGGCCAGACCGAAATCTATCGTGGCGCTGAATATGCCACCAACATGGTGCCAAAGGTAAAGATTGAACTGGTCTGCGATGCCGACGTCGCCGACCGGGCCGTCGAAACCATTCAGCAGGTCGCCGGCACCGGAAACATTGGCGACGGCAAGATTTTCGTCCTGAACGTCGCGCAGGCCATCCGCATCCGTACGGGAGAGAGCGGGGAGGCCGCGCTGTGACGTCGACCACCGCCATCAATGACAACAGGGGAACATATCGCATGCATCGAATTTTCGCTTCCACCGGTCGGTGGGCCAGTGCAGCCGCTGCGCTCTCGCTGAGCGCCGTCGCCCAGGCGCAAGAGGCCGCCGCGGCCGTTGCCGAGGCTGCACCCGTGCCCGACAAGGGCGATACCGCCTGGATGATGACCGCGACCATCCTCGTCCTGTTGATGATCCTGCCCGGCCTTGCGCTGTTTTACGGCGGCCTGACGCGGACCAAGAACATGCTGTCGACGATGACCCAGGTCGGCGCGTCAGCCTGTCTGGCGATGATCATCTGGGTGATGTGGGGCTATACGATGGCCTTTGGCGGCAGCAACAACATCATCATCTCCGACTTTTCGAAACTGTTCCTCGCCGGTGTGACCGCCGAATCGACCGCCGCCACATTCTCCGATGGTGTGGTCATCCCCGAATATGTGTTCATCGCATTCCAGATGACCTTTGCGGCGATCACACTCGCACTGGTGCTTGGCTCTGTGGTCGAGCGCATGAAGTTCTCGGCAGTCATGGTTTTCGGCATTATCTGGTTGACCATCGTCTATTTCCCGATCGCCCACATGGTCTGGTTTGACGGCGGCGACACCGGCGTGTCGGGCTATTTCTTTGGCCTCGGTGCGCTCGACTTTGCCGGCGGCACGGTGGTCCACATCAACGCCGGCGTGTCGGCGCTGGTTGCCTGCCTCATCCTCGGCAAGCGCATCGGCTATCAAAAGGATATCATGGCGCCGCACAGCCTCACCATGACCATGATCGGCGCCTCGATGCTGTGGATGGGCTGGTTCGGCTTTAACGCCGGCTCTGCGCTGGAAGCCAACGGATCGGCCGCGCTCGCGATGATCAACACCTTTGTCGCCACCGCAGCCGCGGCGCTGGCATGGATGCTGATGGAACGCGTCAACGGTCACAAAGGGTCTGCGCTCGGTTTCTGCTCCGGCATTATTGCCGGTCTGGTTGCCGTCACCCCGGCGGCGGGCAATAGCGGCCCGTTCGGTGCGATTTTGCTCGGTGCCTTTGCTTCGGCCGTCTGCTTTTATGCCGTCACCTGGCTCAAGACCAAACTCGGCTATGACGATGCGCTGGATGCGTTTGGCATCCACGGCATCGGCGGGATGGTCGGCGCGATTGGCACCGCGTTCACAATGCTGCCGTCCATCGGCGGGCCGGGCGCCGCCAACTATGCGGTCGGCACCCAGCTGGGCATTCAGGTCTATGCGGTCGTCGCCACGATCGCCTGGGCCAGCAGCGGCACCGCCATCGCCATCTATGCCGCAAAGCTCGTCACCGGCCTGCGCGTCAGCGAAGAAGCCGAACGCGAAGGGCTCGACCTCTCCGAACATGGGGAGCGCGCCTATAATTACTGACCGAATTGGGGGTCGTGCCGCCTGCATGACAGCCTGCTCTCCCGCTCCCTGATTGCGGACCGGCAGCGACCCCCTACCCAGGTTCCTCCTGCGAACCGCCTGGCCGGAGCATCGCTGCTCCGGCCATTTTTTCGCGCATTGCCGCCCCGCCCAGCGCGGGTGCCGATGTGGCTTAATCGTCACAGGCCGCAACAATTTTGCGCAGGCACAGCTTGAATGATTGCGCGGCAACCGATTTCGACTCAATCTGCCTCCATTGAGGCGTGGCGCAAGACCATGCCCGTCGTCAGGAGACCAGCCATGAAATCCACCACACCGATTCGCCGCCACCTGCATGTCGGATTGTCCGCCATCGCGCTGGTCGCCTTTGCGTCACCCGCGCTCGCCCAAAATGCCGACGCTGACGAAGACGGCGACGGCAACGACATTGTCGTCACGGCGACATTGCGCGACAGCAGCCTGCAGGACGTGCCCTTTTCCATCAACGCGCAGACCGGTGAAGACCTGTTGCGCGCCAATGCATCAACGCTCGAAGATGCGTCGCGCAATGTCGCGGGCCTCAACATCCAGAATCTCGGGCCGGGCCAGAGCCAGGTGTCCGTGCGCGGCGTATCGGCCGGGCAGGTCGTGCGTGACCAGCCGGGTGTAAAGGAACAGGTCGGCATCTACCTCGACGACACGCCCATTTCGCTCTCACTCTTCACCCCCGACCTCGACCTGTTCGACCTCAACCGGTTGGAGGTGCTGCGCGGACCGCAGGGCACCTTGTTCGGCGCCGGGTCGATCGGCGGTACGGTGCGCTACATCACCAACCAGCCGCGTCTGGGCGAACAGGAAGCGGCGCTGGAGGCCAACCTCAACCTCGTCGGCGAGGATGATCTGGCCGGCGGCATCCGCGGCATGATCAACCTGCCCGTCGGCGATACGGCGGCGTTGCGGGTTGTCGGCTATTACACCAAGTTTGGCGGGTTCATCGACGCGCTGGGCGAAGGCGGGCGCCGTCAGGAGGATGTCAACAGCGGCACGCGCTACGGCTTTCGCGCTGCGCTGCGGTTCGAGCCGTCGGACAGCCTCGCCATCACCCCGCGCGTCATCTATCAGGAAGTCGAATATGACGGGTTCAACCGGCAGGAGGTGTTCAACCTCTATGCCAACCCGAACACCACGACGCGGCCGCGCATCACATTCAACGAACGCGAACAATATCTGTTGCTCGACGAAGCGTTTAGCGACCACACGCTGATCGCCGACCTGACCACCAATGTTGACCTTGGCGGCGCGGCGCTGACCCTGATCGGCAGCTACACCAACCGCGACATCCTGGTCAGTCGTGACGCGAGCGCACTGACCGGCTCGGTATCCGTCGACCTCGGCTTTCCGGCGGCGGGTGTGTTGCTGGCATCGAACCTGCGCGACACGACCGACCTTGAAACCTGGAGCGGCGAAGTCCGGCTGGCGTCGGACAATGACAGCCCGTTCCAATGGCTGGTCGGCGCATTTTATTCGCAGGTTGACCGCGTCTACGCACAACGTCTTCCCACGCCCGGCTATCGCGGCTTTACTGACGCGCGGTTTGGCGCGGGCACATCGGCGGCGGTGGCCAACGGTTTCCCCAACCTCGATTCGCCCTATAACGCCGACATTCCCTATGACATCGAACAGTTCGCGCTGTTCGGCGAAGCCAGCTATAATTTTGCTGACACGGTGACGGTGACCGCGGGCGGCCGCTATTATGACTTTAGCGAGGTGCGCCAGTTCATCTCGGGCGGCCTGTTCTCCAACGGCGACAATAATACCGACCGGACATCGTCCAACGGCTTTACCCCGCGCTTCCTCGTCAGCTGGGAAGCCAGCAACAACATCACCGTCAATGCCCAGGCATCGCGCGGCTTCCGGCTCGGCGGCGTCAACGACCCGCTCAACATCCCGCTCTGTTCGGGCGGAGCAACGGGTGTCGACGCGCTGACCTATGGCAACCGGCCGACCTATGATGACGAAACATCATGGAATTACGAGCTGGGGATCAAGACGCAGGGCCGCGGTTTCACTTTTAACGCAGCAGCATTTTACAACGACATCACCAACCTGCAGATGACGGCCGATGCCGGGTCCTGTTCATCACGCGTCGTGTTCAACGTGCCGAGCGCGCACACGCAGGGCATCGAGCTGGAATTGACGGCGACGCCGGTCAGCGGGCTCGAGCTGGGCGTATCGGCATCGATCCTCGAAGCGGAGTTTGATTCGTCGGTGACGACAACAGCGGGTGCGGTCATTGCCGGTTTCCGCGACGGTAACCGGCTGCCGTCGACACCGGAATTCACCTTCACGGCATCGGCGGACTACAGCTTTCCGGTCGGCGACGGCATGGATGCCTTTATCCGCGCCTCGGTGCAGCATGTCGGCACCCGCTTTACCCAGGCCAGCGACCAGGAGGGTAATCCGCGCAGCTTTGTATCCGGACTCGCCTTTGGTGGCGCAACGGGCACCGTGCCGACGGTGGTCGACCTGGAACTGGACAGCTATGAACTGGTCAACATCAGCACCGGCGTCGAATGGGACGATGGCCTGTCGGTCAGCGTCTACGTCAACAATCTGTTTGACGAAAATGTGCAGCTCGCCTTTGACCGCGAACGCGGTGGTCGCGCACGGCTCGGTTTCTCGACCAATGCCCCGCGCACGATCGGCCTGACGGTACGCAAGACCTTTTGATCATCGCGTAAATGGCAGTGGTGACAGTGCCACTGCCATTTTTTTGCTTTCATCTAAGAGCAATTCGAGTCATAAAGGTGTCACAAATTTCGGGAGGGGAGAGCCCGGAAGGCTAGGGTCGGAGCAAGCTGTGCTTCTCCGGCCCATTTTTTTGTCGCTGGAGCCTGATCGTCTTTGTCCGAAGCGCTGTGCGCTTGTCGCAAATACGTGAATCAGGCGGCCAGCGACGCCTTCACAAAATCGGCACAGCGTTCCCCGATCATGATGCTCGGTGCATTGGTGTTGCCCGAAACCAGACGCGGCATGACACTCGCATCCGCCACCCAAAGCCCGTCGACGCCGCGCAGTGCCAACGTCGGGTCGACCACGGCCGCATCGTCGCTGCCCATGCGACATGTGCCGACGGGATGATAGACGGTGTCGGCGCGATTGCGAATGTCGGCGTCGAGCGCGGCATCATCATCAATATTGACGGGGTGGCGCGGCACGGCACCATAATCCGACAGCGGCGGCGCCTGCAAAATGCGGTGCATCAACCTTACCCCTGCGCGCAGGACCGCGATGTCACGACCATCGGTCAAAAAGCCGGGGTCGATCACCGGCGCAACCGCGACGTCGCGACTGGCCAGCCGGACCGTGCCGCGGCTTTCCGGGCGCAAGACGCAGGCGTGACAGGAAAAACCATGGCCCTTCACTTTTGTTCGGCCATGATCCTCCAGCATCGCGGGCACGAAATGATATTGGACATCGGCGGCGGGGGCGGCGGGGTCGGTTTTTACAAATCCGCCCGCTTCGGCAAAACAGGTGGTCATGACGCCGGTACGGCGCAGCCGGTGCTCGATCACGGCTTTGGCCATCCGCCAGTTCCCGGCCATGGAATCGCCGAAAAAATCCTGTGAATCGGCCGCATAGCTGGTGACATAGTCGATATGGTCCTGCAGGTCGGCGCCAACCGCAGGACGATCGACAATGGCTGTTATGCCATGTTCGGCCAGATGCGACGCGGGGCCAATGCCGGACAGCATCAATATTTGCGGGCTGTTGAACGCACCGGCGGACAGGACCACGCCGCGGCGCGCGCGCAGGATTTCCTGTTCCCGCCCGCGACGCAACACCACGCCGGTGGCGCGGCCTGATTCAATGAGGATGCGTTCCACCATGGCGTCGGTGCGCACGGCAAAGTTGGGCCTGACCCGTGCCGGTTCGACATAGGCACGCGCTGCCGACCAGCGCTCGCCCGCCTTTTGCGTCACCTGATAGAGGCCAAAACCGTCCTGTGACGCGCCGTTGAAATCGCCATTGAGCGGGAGTTGCAGTGACGCCGCGCTGTCGACAAAAGCGCGGCTGCCGGGGTTCGGCCAGCGCTGGTCCATGACGTTGAGCGGTCCGTCGGCACCATGAAAATCATCGCCGCCGCGTTCATTATGTTCGGCACGTTTGAAATAGGGCAGACAATCGGCGTAGCTCCACCCTGTCGCGCCAAGCGATGCCCACTGGTCATAGTCGAACGCTGCGCCGCGGATATAGACCATCGCATTGATCGCGGACGACCCACCCAGACCACGGCCGCGCGGCTGATAACCGACCCGCCCGTTCAACCCGACCTG
>CAZAWL010000139.1:0-6053 GCA_964488705.1 uncultured Sphingopyxis sp. | reverse complement strand
TGTCGTTAAAGGCGGTTATGATGCCGATGTTCATGGCCTTGCCGCCACGGATGACCGGCTTGTCCTCTGCTGCTGCGGCAAATCCGTGGGCGAGGTTGCCACAGGATAGCGCGTCGCGGTTGGTGCCGTGGTCGCGGGCTTCACCGATCATGGCCAGATAGGCCGCGCGGCGTGGGCGGCTGCGCTCGATAATCCGGTCGGTGACGGCGGCGATGGTCGGGTGCAATTGGGTCAAGGCGTCCTCCAGCGGTCGGCGAACCCCTGCACCACCAGGCGCGACCACGCAATGTGAATAGCTATGCAAATTGGTTTGCGCCGCAGCGGATTGGGTTTTTGCTTGCAACCTTGTCAGTTAAATGTTTGGCTGACATCGAAATGGGGGTGCGCAGTCGCCCGCAATTGAGGAGAGAGAAAATGGCCAGCAAAGCCAAGGTCGCCGCGATCGCAGTTCCAGCCAGCGCCGCGTCGCACACACCCGAATCGATGCGTGCCATTCTCGACGCCCAACGGGCTGACTTTACCGCCAACCTGCCGGTACCGCTGGAGGTGCGGCGTGACCGCATCGACCGCGCCATCGCGATGATGATCGACCATGCCGAACGCTGGTGCGCCGCCTGTAGCGAGGATTTCGGTAATCGGTCACGCGAACTGACGTTGATCAGCGACGTGCTGGCCGCCACCGGCGCGCTCAAACATTCCAAGAAGCATCTGGCGAGCTGGATGCGGGGCGAACGGCGCAAGCCGATGTTTCCGCTGGGTCTGCTCGGTGCCAGCGCCCGTGTCGATTATCAGCCCAAGGGCGTCGTCGGCATCATCGCACCATGGAATTTCCCGATCGGCATGGTCATGTCGCCGCTCGCCGGTGTGCTTGCCGCCGGCAATCGCGCGATTGCCAAGCCGTCGGAATTCACGCCGCTGGTGGCTGATCTGTTCGCCGAACTTGTGCCGCAATATTTCGCGCCGGAAGAATTTGCCGTCGTCACCGGCGGTGCCGACGTTGGTCAGGCGTTCAGCCAGCTGCCGTTCGACCACATCATCTTTACCGGCGCCACCGGCGTGGGCCGGCACATCCTGCGCGCCGCTGCCGACAATCTCGTGCCGGTGACGCTGGAACTGGGCGGCAAATCGCCCGTCATTGTCGGGCAGAGCGCCGATGTGGCCGATGTCGCCAGCAAGGTCGCGCAGGGCAAGTTGATGAATGCCGGGCAAATCTGTCTCGCGCCCGATTATGTGCTGATCGATGAGGCGCGCGAAGGCAAGCTGGTCGACGCACTGGTCGACAGCGCGACCGCCATGTACCCGACCATCCTCGACAATAATGATTATACGTCAGTGGTGAACGACCGGCATCATGCGCGGCTGACCGCCCATATCGAAGATGCCAAGGCCAAGGGTGCGGATATCACGATCGTGAATCCGGCCAATGAGGATTTTGCGTCGGCCAATGGCCGCAAGATGCCGCTGCACATCATCCGCGGCGCGACCGACGACATGACGGTCATGCAGGACGAGATATTCGGGCCGCTGCTACCCATCCGTCGCGTGGCCAATGTCGATGCTGCCGTCGACTATGTGAATGCCCATGACCGCCCGCTCGGCCTCTATTATTTCGGCAAGGATGCGGGCGAGGAAAAGGGCGTCCTGGACCGGACCATCTCGGGCGGGGTGACGGTGAACGACGTCATATTCCACGTGGCGCAGGAAGATCTGCCCTTTGGCGGGGTCGGCCCGTCGGGCATGGGCAGCTATCACGGCTTTGACGGGTTCAAGACATTCAGCCACGCCAAATCCGTCTATCGCCAGGCAAAGGTAGATGTGGCCAAACTGGCAGGGCTGAAACCGCCATTTGGCGCCGCCACAGCCAAGACAATCGCCCGCGATCTCAAAAAATAGGGCGCAGCATCAGGCGGGTTGCAACCGAACGGGCACACCGCTAGGGGGCGTGCTCCAGCCGGGGCATCCCCGGGCCGACGTTCATGTGCGGGCGTGGTGGAACTGGTAGACGCGCCGGACTCAAAATCCGGTTCCGAAAGGAGTGTCGGTTCGATTCCGACCGCCCGCACCATTTCTTGTTGGCCCTCAATCGCCGGGCGGCGACATCGGTCGCCTTGGCTTTCCTCGCAAAAGCTCGGACGGCCATTCGGCCTCGCTACCCCCGCCGGGTTCGATCGGCCTCTCGACCCAGTACGGCTCCCTCGGGCTCTGCTGCCCTAGACCGTGTTCGATTTTGATTGAATCAAAATCGCGGTCCAGAGCCCTTTCTTTTGCGCGATTTGTGCGCTGCACGCATTCTGCCCCCGAGCCGTTCGGTGTTTCCACCTCACTCGAAATCACTCTAAATATCGTGGTGGTGCCTTGCGTGGTGTTTTTGCATCGCTTCGCTAAAGGCGGAGGCCATGATGCCGGCAGGCATGGCGATCAGGCCGATGCCGGCAATGGCGATACAGCCGGCTGCAACCTTGCCGCCCACGGTGATGGGGTAGGCGTCGCCATAGCCGATGGTGGTGATCGTCACCAACGCCCACCACAATGCGCGCGGGATGCTGCCGAACTTGTCGGGCTGAACCGTACCCTCGAGCCAATAGAGCAGGGTGGCCCCAAACAGGACGAGGATGACGCCGAGTCCGGCCGTCACCGCCAACTCGAACCGGCGGCTGAACACCGCGTCCCAAATGTCACGCAACGCGCGCGACAACTGGCCCATCCGTGCCACCGCGACAATTCGCACCAGCCGCAGCAAGCGTAGCTCGCTGCTGTTCGTGGCGAACAGGGGCACCAGCAACGCCAGAATGACGATGAGGTCGATGATCGGGCCGGGGCTGCGGGCAAAGCGCCAGCGTTTCTGGCCCGCAGTGCCGGGGCCGGGGCGTTCGGCCGCGACCCACAGCCGGGCGACATATTCGGCTGCAAAGATGGCGCCGAACAACATCTGCAGATGCAGGAACATCTGCTCCCTTCCCGCCACAATCATGGGTTCGGTTTCGATCACCGCCAGGATCACGGCCAGCACGATACAGATGATCAGTGCCAGGTTGAGCGGCGAAATGCCGGGTTCATTGCGTGCATCCGGTTCCAGCGCGAGGTAGAGCCTGTGACGCAGGGTGCGCCGGATGGCCGCCAGCGGGGCCGCCTGATCGTCGCCTGTCATTGCGCCGAACCCTGCGGTCCGCGGACGCGCGTGCTGCCGACCCACGCCGCCAGCGCCGTTATCAACCCATAGGTGCCGAACACCACCAACGCCGACATCGCGTCGGGTTCGCTGGGCTGCGGACCGAACCAATTGACCGTCTGGACCGTCAGCATCAGCAGGGCCAGCATCGCAACCGCCAGCCGCCCGCTGCGCCGCGTCGTCCGGGTGCGCAGCATGTAGAAAATGAGGGCGGCAAAGGTGATGCCCATTTCCAGCGGCATGGCGATTTGTGGTTGATTCCACAGGCCAAAGCCCAATTTTGGCGCTGTGCCCCACAGCGTCAGGTCAGGGACGTGAACCACCAGATCCACGAACCAGTGTGACAGGACAACGCCCCCGCCGATCCACGCCGCCGTCCTGTTGCGGGTGACGCGCCACAGGATGAGGCCAAAGCCCGTCGCCCACAGCGCCGAGCCGAGCAGGCTGTGCGTGTACGGCATGTGGTACAGGTCCATCGGGTTCATGACGCTGGTGCCCGGTCGCAACCGCATATGTTCGATGCCCAGCAACACAAAGGCAAAAAACGCCCAATCGACCAGCTGACCAGCCAGAAACAGGCTGCCGAGCCGCGGTGCCTTTGGGTGCGCTGCGGCGATCAGAGCGGGTGCCCAGTGTCCGATGAACATGATTATGCGTCCCCGCCGGTCACGACCGGGCCGGGATGACCGACAGCGTAATCGCCGCTGCCAGCGCCGCGGCGGTGCCGGTCGCCATCGTCCCCCAGATGATGTCGAGGATGGTGACCTTCATGCTCCATATCTTCATCGTCGCATGGTTGGTCAGGTCATAGGTCGCGTAACAGAAAAAGCCGAACAGCGCGCCATAGACCAGCGCGGTCGCCCATTTGCCGCTGGCGAGTGCCGGGGCGATGGCAAAAATCTGAATGCCGATGATGTAGAGCAGGTAAAATGTCAGCGCGGGCGCCCAGCGCAACGGCCCAAGCAGTTCGCCGATTTCCGGCTGATAGAGCCGGGTATACATGCTGTTCAGCCAAACCGCATCAAGCGCCCCAAAAATGACGGCCGTCAAGACCAGTGCAATCAGCTGTGCCATAGTGTCCCGCCCTCCGTCAGACACGGTTTCGCCGCAAACTGTAGCGGCGTGGTCGGGTGTAGCAAGCCCCGCGCGCGCTGCCTGCGGTGCTGAGGGGCGATGGCAACCGGCCGCCCCCGCCCGTGCAGCTTGACCAACGGGGCGGGCAAGGTCAAAACGCGCGAATGACCGACGCCGCTGCACCCGCCATTGCGGAACCCGCATCACTCAGCTTTGAGGCTGCCCTGGAGGAGCTGGGGCGTATCGTCCGCCAGTTGGAGGAAGGGCAGGTCCCCCTCGACGCCGCCATCACCCTTTACGAGCGCGCGACGCTGCTAAAGGGGCATTGCGACGCGCAATTGCGTAACGCGGAGGCGCGCATCGAACGGATCAAATTGTCGGCAGACGGCACCCCCACGGGCGTGGCGCAATTTGATGCCGGTTGACGTGGCCGATGCCACCCGCCACGCGGCGCTGTTGCAGGATGCTGCCCGGTCCACCGCGACGGCGATAGATAATTTTTTTGATGCGCTGCTCGTCGTTCCGGACGATGCGCGGGCACGATTGTTCATGGCCATGCGGCATGCCGCGATCGGCGGCGGCAAGCGGATGCGGCCCATGCTGGTTGCCGCGAGTGCACGGCTGTTTGCCGTTGCGCCGGACTGTGCATTGCGCGCTGGTGCGGCGGTAGAGGCCATTCATGTCTATTCGCTGATCCATGATGACCTGCCAGCGATGGACGATGATGATCTGCGCCGTGGCAAACCGACGGTGCACCGCGCCTTTGATGAGGCAACGGCAATTTTGGCCGGGGACGCGCTCCACGCGCTGGCATTTGAGATATTGGCTGATCCGGCCACCAGCAGCGATCCGTTCGTGCGGATAGAGCTGATTGCGGAGCTGGGTCGCGCGTCCGGCCCGCACGGCATGGCCGGCGGCCAGATGATGGATCTGGAGGCACCGCAAGCGGGCTATGACCTGGCCACCGTCACGCGGCTGCAACAGCTCAAGACCGGTGCGCTGATCGGCTGGTGCGTGGAGGCGGGGGCCATCCTGGGTCATGTGCCGCCCGACGGTCGCACCCACCTCAGGGCCTATGCGCGCGACATCGGCCTCGCATTCCAGATCGCCGACGACCTGATTGATGTCGAGGGCGACGCCGCCACGGCCGGCAAGGCAGTCGGCAAGGACGATCAGGCGGGTAAGGAGACGCTCGTCTCTTTGATGGGGGTGAGCCGCGCCCGGGAACAGGCGCATGCGCTGGTCGATCAGGCGATCGGCCACCTTGGCAGCTATGGCGACGAAGCCGATTTGCTGCGGGCGATTGCGCACTATGTGGTGGAGCGTGACCGATGAAGCGTATTGGAGTCTATCCCGGTACCTTTGACCCGATTACCCTGGGGCATATGGACATTATCCGGCGGGGTGCGACACTCGTCGATGAACTCGTCATCGGCGTCACCACCAACATTGCCAAGACGCCGATGTTTTCGGACGCGGAACGGCTTGCCATGGTGGAATCGGAAGTGGCCACGATCGGCAATGCCAAAATTCGCGTTGTCGGGTTCGATTCGCTGTTGATGGATTTCGCCGAACAGCAAGGGGCGAACATCGTCATCCGCGGCATTCGCGGCGTCACGGACTTTGAATATGAGTATCAGCTGACCGGCATGAACCGTCAGCTGAACGACCGTATCGAGACAATATTTTTGATGGCGGGCGTCGCGCTTCAGCCGATTGCCAGCCGGCTGGTCAAGGAAATCGCGCTTTACGGCGGCGCCATCGACAAATTCGTGACCCCGACCGTCGCAACCGCGGTGCGGGCGCGTGT
>CAZAWL010000138.1:0-6124 GCA_964488705.1 uncultured Sphingopyxis sp. | reverse complement strand
CGGCGGCCCACCGTCGCAGCGCGACGATGGACAGGTCGCGAAAGGCATAGAGCAGCATGCCGCACGTGGCATAGAGGAACAGGATGTCCCCGAACCAGATCAGAAAGAAATGGGCCAGCCCGAACAGCGCCAGCACCACCATGCGGCCATAATGGGTGCGCGCAGGGCTGCGTCCGGCAGCGACCGCCGAATCGATGACGAGCAATGTCGACGCGCCAAACATCATCGAAAACAGGCCGCGCATCTTGCTGTCGACCAGCACGTAGTTGACCGCCCATACCCACAAGTCGGGGCCGGTGTCGCCGCCCCATGTCTGCGGGCTGATGTAGGCAAATTGCGGCATGGCAAAGCCGACGATATTCATCGCCAATATGCCCATGACGGCAAAGCCGCGCGTCACGTCGAGCCCGGTGATACGCGGCGTCGGCGCCGCGGCCGCGCCGGCTTCGCTGTCAATGTCCGTCATGGTTCATCCCCCCATTGCGCCCCACCGGCGTCAACTCTTCCTATGTTTCGGCCATGATCGACCGCAACGCGCGTTCATATTTGTCGGGCGCTTGCCCGCCGGAAATGACATAGCGGCCATTGATTATGGCGGCCGGAACCGCATTCACGCCCTCGCGGCGCCAATAGGCCTCTATGCCCCTGACGTCGTCGGCATAGCGGCCGGATGCGAGCAGCGCCGCCGCAGCAATCGCGTCGAGCCCCGCCGCTTCCACCGCCGCCATCAGCACGGCATGGTCGGCGATATTCGCACCATCGGTGAAATAGGCGGCGAACAGCGCATGTTTCAGCCGCGCTGCTGCCTGTGGATCGTCACAGTCATGGTCCGCCCAATGCAGCAGGCGGTGCGCATCGAAACTGTTATAGATGCGGCTGTCGGCACCGCTGTTCATGACAAAGCCGACATCGGCGGCCCGGTCCCTGATCATCGCGCGCGTTGCGGCGGACTGTTCGGGTGATGCCCCATATTTCTGTGCGATATGTTCGCGCACATTCTGCCCCTCCGCCGGCATGGCGGGGTTGAGCTCGAACGGCTGGAAACGCACCGTCGCATCGACATCGTCGCCAATCGCATCGAGCGCCCGTTCGAGCCCGCGCAGGCCGATGACACACCATGGGCACACAATGTCTGACACGAAATCAATCGTCAGTTGTTTGGGCATGGAGCCCCCTTTCCGGCACTCGGGGCATGTGCGAGGCGATCGACAAAAAGCTGATAGCACAGCCAAGCATCAGCAATATGGCAATAAATATCGCCGTGTCATAGCCGCCGGTCGCGTCATAAATCTGGCCGATGGCAATCAGGCCCACCGCAGTGCCGAATGTGCCAACGGCCTGAATGACGCCCAGCGCCCGGCCGAACAGGCCAAAAGGGAACAGCCGCGATACAAAATAACCGGCGATGTCCACCTCTGCCCCGTGGATGAGGCCGACCGCAATCGCCGCGACATAGATGGTGACCTGCGGCATGCCCGACAGAAAGCCTGCACCGCCAATCGCTGCCACCAGCGCGGTCAATGCAGCAACACGCGCCGGGCGGAAACGGTCAAAGGCATAGCCGATGCCGAAACGGCCGGCGACATTGGCGAGCAGATAGAGCGTCAGCATGAAGCCCGCCTGGCCAGCGTCGATTCCGCGCGCCGTCACCAGCGGCGCCAACTGGGTCACGACCCCGCCGGTCATGATGTTACTGAGCAACAGCGCCAGCGCCAGCAACCAGAAGGCGGGGTTCGCGAACAGCGCGCGCCAGCTTGTCTGCGCTCTGTCGACTTCGGGCGGGTCAGGCACCAGCGGCGGCGAACGTTCGCGCAGGAAAATGACGGCCGCCGGCAGGCCGATGACCAGGGCCATGACCGCCATGCCGAAATAGCCGGCGCGAAAGCCATAGGTCGCGATCAACCAGCCAAACAGTGGCGACAGGGCGGCGGTGATCATCGTCACCATAGCCGCCATCAGGCCGAGCGCCGTGCCCCGCCCCTTGTCAAACCATGACACGACGACACGGCTGAAAATCAGACCCGTTGCGCCGGGCGCGGCCAGCCCCAGCAAAAGCATCAGCGCCACAACCTCGCCAACCGCGCCGCTGGTGAGCGACAGGCCGAGAAATGCGGCCGCCACCGCGACAAAACTCGCCCCGGCGAGCCTGCGATAGCCATAGCGGTCGAGCAACATGCCGAACAGGGGAGCGGCCAACGCACCGACCAGCGGCACCGCGGTCAATAGCGACACGTCGCCGCGTTGCCAGTTGAATTCACGCTCGAGCGGTTCAATGAACAGGCTGGAGACGAGCAGATAGAAAACCGGCCCCGCAGCGATTGCGGTCCCCGCGCTCACCACAGCCAGCCAACCGTTGCGCCATTCGGGCATCTGTTCGGCAAAGCCGGGGGCCGTCTGGCCCGTCATGCGGTGTCACCCGCCTTGGTTTTGGA
Organism: uncultured Sphingopyxis sp.; assembly: GCA_964488705.1. Classification (GTDB taxonomy): domain Bacteria; phylum Pseudomonadota; class Alphaproteobacteria; order Sphingomonadales; family Sphingomonadaceae; genus Sphingopyxis. The sequence goes on along the minus strand of CAZAWL010000138.1, from coordinate 3,692 downwards.
CAGGGCGGCGCGGATGGCGTCGCTATGTTCACCCGGAAGCGGCGGCATCCGTTCGGGCAGGGTGGACGCATCGCCAAACCGCACTGGCGGCTGCATTTCGAAATAATCCCCTTCGGTGGGGTGGGTGCGCCGTCGGAAAAACCCGTTCGCCTGCAAATGTTCGTCCTCTAAAATATCGTCGAGGTCGCGTGCGATCTGCGCCGGTATTTGCGCCGCCCGCAATTTCGCCAACAGGTCGGCGGTCGTAAAGGCGGGGGTCAGTTCCGCCATGCGGCGATAGAGCAGCATGCTGTTGAAAAAGCGCGTGCGCGGGTCGGCAAAGCGTTCGTCGTCGAGATAGTCCGGCTCGCCCAATATTTCGAAAATCCGGTCCCATGCGCCGTTGGTATAGGCCACGATGCTGATCCAGCCGTCGCTACAGGGAAATGGCTGACGATCGGGGTCGAGCTGGCGCGGATAGCCCGCCTTGCCCAGCGGTGGATCGAAACTGCGGTCGGACAAATGTTCGAGCAGGATAAAGCTGGCAAAACTTTCGAACATGGGGATTTCGACATATTGCCCGCGCCCGGTGCGCAGCTTGTGAATCAACGCCGCCTGCACCGCATAGGCGGCGTGCAGTCCCGACACCTTGTCGGCGATCAACGACGGGATATAACGGGGCCGAGCTTCACCATCGGCGCGCGGCAACAAACTTGTCGTGCCCGTCGCAGCCTGAATCACATCGTCATAGGCCTGCAGGTCGGCATAGGGCCCGTCCTGGCCAAAGCCGACACAATGGGCATAGATGATGTCGGGCTTTATCGCAGCGACTGCATCATAGCCCAAACCCAAGCGGTCGAGCGCCTGTCCGCGGACATTGACGATGAAGATGTCGGCCCCGGCGATCAGGTCGCGCATCACCGCGCTGTCGTCCGGTGCCTTGAGGTCGAGCGTGATCGAACGTTTGCCGCGATTGACCGCCATCCAGCCGCTGCCCATGCCCGGCGTACGCGCATGTTTGGTGCCGGGTCGGAAATGGTCGCCGCCGGGCGGTTCGACCTTTATGACGTCAGCGCCGAGGTCGGCCAGAATCTGCGACGCGTAGGGGCCGAATACGACCGATGTCAGGTCGATGACCCGCACATTCTTTAACAGGGGCTGGCCATCACCGGCTGCGATCATGCCAAATCTGCTCCCGTCATATCTGTGTCGCCGTGCCGGCCACGACATAAAGCGTAACCAGCAACCCGCACAATATCGCGCCGGGGCGATGGCTGCCGGTGCGTGCCCATGTGAACAGGCCGATAATGGCGACGGCGGAAAGCACCGGCGTGAACTGGATGGCGATGACACTGCTGAGCGGGTCAATGGCGGTGGGCAGGATGCCGGTTGTGAACAAGACCGCATAATCGATGGCCAGCATCAGCATGAACCCGCCGGCCAGCGCCGCCACGCCCCACGCCATGCGCGCCACCGGACCGTCCCCCGCCACCGTCAGGTCGCCGCACAGGGCACGCATGGTGACGAGGTAGGGCAGCGTCATCGGCAACGCATAGATGGTGGCGATGATCCACTGCCACATGCTGGGCGGCTTGACCGCGACAATCCACAGCCTGAAATCAAGCGCGAACATCATGTGGACGGCCGCGAGTGCGGCATAGCCGACGGCGATGGTCAGCCCGGCCAGCAACAGGCTGGGCAGCCATTGCGGCGCCGGCACCGCCTGCATCGCCCAGCGGCGGCGCGACGCCAGCCATGCGATACCCGCAGCCAGCGCGGCCCATAACATGACCTGCGTCGTCACGGTCTGCGGCAATGCCATCGATGGCGGTACGAACAGATAGACCGCGCCGAACACGGGAAAGAACAATGCTACAGGGATCAGCGCCTGCGCCGCAAAACGGCGCCACCAACGCCCGTCGCGGCGGCTCGCACCGGGCGTGGGCGTGCCGCGCAGCGCCGCAAACAAGGGCAGCCGCAACCACCGGCCGAAACTGCCGAGGATGAGGAGGACAAAGCCGATCAGCGCGGCGCCCGTTCCCAATTCCTGACCCAGCCAGCTCTGGTCGCTGGCCGGACGCGGCGTCCCGCCCACCAACGTGCGGGCAAACCAGTCGGTGGCATGGCCGATGGACTGGCGCGAAAAATGATTGCCCGGGTGGGTGGTTGCCGGCTGGTGCAGAATGCGCGCCGTGCCCGCCGCGATGTCGCCATAGAGCCGGTCCGCAACCACGGGGCCGGTCGTGCCGAACAGGGCCTGCATTTTCGGCGTCTGGCCGACATCGGCGGCGCGCGGCACCCCCCACATCAGGTCCGAAAATTCGTCATAGCGGCTGAACACCAGCGCGAGGTTGCGGGGCCAGTCGCGCGTTCCGTCTGCGGCAAATGGCGCCCCGGTCGATGACCCTTGCAGCACTATGGAGCGATAGCCATCGGGCATGGCGGCGGCGGCGGCCAGGATGGTCCAGCCGCCCATGCTGTGCCCTTCCATGCCGATCTGGTCGCGGTCGACCATCGGCAGGCTGCGCAGATAGGCCAGCGCATCCGGCCCGCCGAACCCGTCGGCAAAGGCGGGACCGTCGCGATAGCCATGGCCACGCTGATCGATGGCGAGCACGACATAGCCGCGCCGCGCGAACTCGAGCGCGAATCCGTCCTGCGTTTCGCGCGAATTGAGATAGCCATGGACGGCAAGGATGCCCGGCGCCGGTGTCGCCTGCGTTGCGGTGCGCGGGACATAGAGCAGGGCGCTCATCCGCGCGCCGCTTGCCCCGGTAAAGCGGATATCGCGCACCGCGATGCCGTCGTCGCTTCGCACCTGATAGGCGGCAAAGCTGCCGCCGACGATAAGCAACAGCCCGATGATGGCCAGCCACCAGGCCGGTCGTGTCTGTGACATGGTAAACCGCTCCCTCCACGCGGTGCTTATCGCTGCACCCCTCATTCCACTGTATAGGGCTTGCCCCGGTTCACAAGGTCAAGATGTTGATGCCATCGACATGGGCGCACTGCATGATTTGTCCGGTCAGCGTACCGCCATGACTACGCGCCAGCGCGGCCAGTTTTGGCGCATCGCCCTTTGCCGTGCGGGCGAGCGCACGGGCGCCGTCACCCGTGCGCAAAAACGCATAGCCGCGCTGCGCCTCCCCCTTGGCGTAAGTCACGCTCCAGCTTTCGACCGTGCCGGCGCAGGCGGCGCTCAGCAGCGGCGGGCCGACCTGGGCATCGCAAGCAGCCTGAATCGCCGCGCTGCTGACGGCAGACCATTCGGCGGGCGGCGTGCTGCTGTAAATCCCGGCTGCCTGTTTGCTTAGGAAACCGCCATTGGCGAGGATGAGGCCGCGTTCGCCCGGCCGGCGGCGCAAGATATCGACCATGGTGGCAATGGCGTGCATCGAATAATTATTTCCGGCTCCGCCGAAAAAGGGCAAGCCGCCGGTCACCGTCAGCGCTGCCGCGCCATCCGGGCGCGCCTGCCAGTCGATGCCCAGCGCCTCCGCCGCGAGCAGGACGGCCACGGGAAAACAGCTATAGAGGTCGAAATGGTTGATCGCCCGCGCGTCGGATAGCCCGCTCGTCGCCAGCGTCTGTTGCAGCACCAGTTCGATGGCGAGGTTGCGCGACAGGTCGGGTCGTGCGCTGCTCGTCCGGTCGGTAGCGGCGGCATGGCCATGCAGAAAGATGCGCCGGTCGGCGGCGATGCCCAGCCGGTC
>CAZAWL010000137.1:2822-6160 GCA_964488705.1 uncultured Sphingopyxis sp. | reverse complement strand
TTCCGCCAGCCATGCGTCGCGGTTGACGGCCGGGTCGGGCAACAGCTTGGGGAAGAAGCCGCCCTTTGCGCCGGTCGGCACGATGACCGCATTTTTGACCCGCTGCGCCTTCATCAACCCGAGGATTTCGGTGCGGAAATCATCGCGCCGGTCGGACCAGCGCAGCCCGCCGCGCGCCACCGCGCCGGCCCGCAGGTGAATACCCTCTACCCGCGGCGAATAGACGAATATTTCGCGCCAGGGCAATGGTTTGGGCAGACCCGGAACCATATGGCTGTCGAGCTTGAACGCCAGCGCTTCGTGCGCGGCGGGGGCAAAGGCGTTGGTCCGCAGCGTCGCCTCGATCACCGATCGCATCAACCGCAAGATGCGGTCTTCGTCGATGGCCGCGACATGTTCGAGCCCGGCATTGATGGTGGCTCTGGCGGCATCCGCGGCGCTGTCCGACTGGCTTTTCGGGTCATGCAATGCGACGAACAGGTCGATCAGCGCGCGCGTGACCGCCGGCGCGCCGCGCAGCGCGTTGACAAAGGTGGCGAGGTCGTAATTGGCGCCCGCCTGGCGCAGATAACGATACCAAGCGCGCAACCAGACGATGGCACGGGGCGCGACATCGGCCTGCAGCACCAGCTGGTTGAAACCGTCATTTTCGGCGTTGCCCTCCAGCACCTCGGCGATGGCAGCCTCGACCACGCTGAGCTTGGCCGGGTCAGCCGTCATCGCGTCGGCATCACCGGGCATCCGGACGGTGAAATCGTGCAGATGGTCCGATTGCTGCCCGTCGAGCATGGTCGGTACTTCTTCGATCACGGTGAAGCCGAAATTTTCGAGCGCCGGCACCACCCGCGACAAGGGCAGGGCGCCGTCGAGGCTATAGGCCTTGAGCTTGAGCAGGCCCGCAGCCTGCGATGCCGGCTGTGCCGCAGGCCGCGACAGGCGCACACCAATCGGCTGTTCCGCATCCAGCCGGTGCAGGCGCAGGATGTCGATCGCCGCCTCTTGCGGCCCTTTGGCGAGGCGGTAGGCGACCGGAAAACGGTGCGCATGGCGACTGGCGAGGACGCTGGCACGGCCCTCGCCAAGGTCCGACAAGGCTTCCTCGACGCTGTGGTTCCAGCCCCGGACCATGCGTTGCAACTCATCATCGAGCAATTGTGTGTCGGGGACGACGCCGCCCGCACGCAAATCGATGGCATAGCGCAGGCGGGCCGCGCCGCCTTCCTCCATGCCGATGCTCCAGGACAGCAGCCGTCCCTTGCTGTGTGTGGTGAGCAGGTCCTGAATCGCCAATCGCCGGCCCGTCGACACCTCGTCACGCGGCAGCCAGACGAAAGCGAACAGGTGGCGCTGCAACGGGGCGGTCAACAGGTGCAGCTTTGGCCGGGGCCGGTCGACAACCGACATGGCCTGAAGCGCCAGCGCCTCCACCTCTGTCGTTTCGCAGGCAACCATCAGGTCATGCGGCAGCTGCGTCAGCACGTGCGCCAGCGCCTTGCCCGCATGGCCGGCCGGGTCAAAACCGAATTTATGGAACAGATCCGCCAGCATCGTGCGCAGGATCGGCACGCGTTCGGGCGGCGACGACAGCGCCGCACTGGTCCACAGCCCGGCGTGGATGGAAATCCCGATCAACCCCCCGCTGTCGCGCACCGGCATGATGATGAGGTCGATGAGGACCGGGCGATGGACGGCGGAAACCTGGTTCGACTTGACGATCAACGGCACGCGCCCGCCGCGCTCAAACCATTGGAACGCAGCCTGGATCGTGGCGTCCGCCAGCAGGCTGCGGCCTTCGCCGACGCGACAGATGCCCAGCCGGTCGGTGATGCTGCCGTCCTGACCGCGACGTTCATGGCCGAGTTGCGTGAAATTGCGGTCGAGGAACCAGCGCAGCAGCGCCGCCGCTTCGCCATCGCGGCACTGCTCGGCGTCATCATGCATGGCCGCCTGGAGCTTGAGCCAGTCGCTGACGGCGGCACGCACATCGGCCAGCACCGCCTCTATCCTGTCAATCAGGGCGCGCCGTTCGCGGGCGTCGGCCCGCTCGATTTCCATATAAATGACCGATTCACGACGCTCGCCGCTGGCCTCGCGATCCAGCAGATCGGTGAGCCGGCCGTCGCCGTCACGGCGCACGGTGACGACCGGGTGCACGATGCGGCCGATCTCCAGCCCGCTTTCGCTGACCGCGGCCGAAACCGAATCCACCAGAAACGGCATATCGTCATTGACGATGCCGAGGCGCATTTGCCGGTCGCCGCCGCTGCTGGACATGGTCTCGAGCATGATGGCCGGCGTCCCTGGGCTGCGTTGATGCGCCACCCGCGCCATAAAGGCGGTGACGTCGACCCAGTCGGCCTGGCCCGCCCGTTCATCATCGTCGGGCAACGCACTGTCGCTGATCGCCTGGAGCAGCATCGCATCAATATCTGGGGTGATTGTCGGGTTGGGCAGGGTGCCGGACGCCGTTTCGTCGCGCTTTGCCATGGGTGCACTCGGTCAGGTGGGGACGGACCGTGCGGCCCGTCAAGCGTCCCGCTTATGCGCCCGTTGCAGGCCGCACTCAACCCCCGCGCACGACAATATTGTTCAAGACTGTGTAACTTTGTTGCCAGCCGCCGGCAGGGTCAACGACCGCGCGCTGCCGCTTTCAGCACCTTGTCGCGCTGGGCATCCGCGTCGCTGAGCATGGCGACGATGGCGTGGCTGCCATCGGGCATACGGCGGGCGACGAGCACGGTAAATTCAGCTTCGCTGTCGACATAGGGCAACGCGACGGTGGCCAGCGGCACCGCGCGGCGCAGCGCGGCGTGGGTGCTGGCCATCGGGTCGGTGGCCGGCCGATCGACCCGGCGGGCGGCGCGAATGTCGCGAACCAGACCTTTGATGCCGTTGGGGTGGCGGGCAATATAAGCCGACAGCCCGTCCGCCGGAATCTGTTCATCCGCCGCATGGGTCAGGATGCTGGCATATTCGGCGACACGCGTCTTGTCATAACCGGCACCGAATATGAGCTTCACCACCGGGGTCATGGGTGACCGTTCCGATGGTGCGATGCCCGCATCGCTCAGCATTTCGGCATAATCTTCGGTCGCCTGGCTGGCCGCACAGGCAAACCCCCAGGCCTGGCCCAGGGCGTCGTACAGCGCGGCGCGGCCACGGACATGCGCCTGATTGGCGAGGTCTGCGCTATCGCGCGCTTGTGCCAGCCAGTCAGCCAGCGTCGCCTCCGCGGGGTCAAGCGGCGGCGTCGCAACAACCGTGTCGAGCAGCAGCGGTGCGTCATAATCTTCGGCATCTTCGCCGGCAGCAGCATCGTCCGGGAGGTCGGCGGCGGC
>CAZAWL010000137.1:0-2722 GCA_964488705.1 uncultured Sphingopyxis sp. | reverse complement strand
CCGGCGTCATCATTGGCGACGTGGATGGCGTCGGGACCGTCGGCCCAGACCGGCGCGACCGGCCGTGCGTGCGGCGGCGCGAGCGACGATGCCGCCAGCTCCGCCTCCAGTTCTGCCGACACGTCATCCGCCAGCTGTGCGTCTGCCGCCTGTTTCCAGTTGATCACGCCCAGGATGAAGTCGATCGTGTCATCGTCCGATGAAAAGGGCATGAGCACGCCGCGATAGAGGATGGTCGCGCCCCGTTCGTTGACGAATTCCGCCTCAAAGCCGATCGGTGCGCGGTTGGCGATAATCTGCAAATAATGGTCGGTAAGCCGCGACAAGAGCGACCGGCGGGGGACGTCGCTGATATATTGGACGCTGTCATCAAGGCCGCATTCTGCGGAAATGGCCGAACCGACAAAGGAAATGGCCGGGTTTTCGATGCCCGAGGTAAAGTCGAGCAGAACGCTGTTGGGCCCGAAATCGCCGAGCTGGTCGGTATCGAGCGCTTCGATGGACGGGAATGAGCGCCCTTCGAGCAGCCGCGCCCAGAAATTATAGGCACGCACATGCATGCGCCGTTCGTCGGTGCCGATGATGGGCGGTGCCTCCAGCCCGGGGGCGTCGGCAGACACATCGTCATAGACGTCGGTCGATGGGCGCATGCTGTCCATAGGGTCGGTCCTGGTTCCAAGAGCGGCCGGTTTGGCATGACAATGGTAAAGACAGGGTTAAGCCTGTCCCGAATTTGGCGGCAATGCTGCCATTGCCGGCGGCGCTTGTCTTGACGCGGCGTTGCTGCTACCGGCTCGCGGGTCCGGGGCCTGTGCCCTGATCGGCATGCCGCTTTAGCTCAGTTGGTAGAGCATCGCATTCGTAATGCGGGGGTCACGTGTTCGAGTCACGTAAGCGGCACCATCGCCCGCCGTCCGGTCAGTGAAAATCCCTTGATTTCGGCAGAATCCGTACGTTGCGCGGGTGGTGGCCCGCGCGCATTGGCGGGCGGCGCGGCACTTGCGGGCGTTTGACCTCATCACATCGCGCTAATGACGGGTCGAGCTGGGGGCGTCCGTCATCATCCGCCAGACGATCGAGCCGGTCGGTCGCATCGATAATGCGCGATGCCATCAGGTGGACGACGCCCTCGACGCTGCGCTGAATGACGCCTTCGACCAGCATCAGCCGCGCCGCCATGACCGCGCGACGCTGTTTTTCCATGTCGCGCGCCCACAGCAGGATGTTGACGATGCCCCCTTCATCCTCGATCGTTATAAACACCGCATTGCCCTTTCCCGGACGCTGGCGGATGAGGACGATGCCGGCACAGCGAATGCGCCGGCCATCGGGCGCGGCATTGGCCTCGGCACAGCTCAGCACCCCTTCGCTGGCAAAGTGCGCACGCAGAAACTGCATCGGATGCGCTTTGAGCGACAATCGCGTCAGCTGGTAATCCGCCACCACTTCTTCGGACAGCGGCATCGGCGGCAGGGCGGCATCCTCCTCTGCGCTCAATTCGGGGGCATCAAACGCGGCAAACAGCGGCAATTGGTCGGGCGGCATACGCCGGCTATGCCACAGCGCATCACGCCGCCCCGCCGCCAAAGCGCCCATCGCGTCAGCATCGGCGATTTTGCGCAGCGCCGCAGGCGGCAACGCTGTACGCCGGGCCAGATCCTCCATCGATGTAAAGGCGGCATCATGCCGGGCGGCGCTGATCGCGTCGGCCCAGACCTGGCGAAAACCATCTACCTGCCGAAAACCCAGGCGGATGGCATGGCCCCCGCCGGGGCCGATTGCGACGCGATTGTCCCAGTCGCTGGCATCGACACTGACCGGCCATACCGTCACACCATGGTCCTGCACATCGCGCACCAGCTGCGCCGGCGCGTAAAACCCCATCGGCTGGGCGTTGAGCAGGGCACAGGTGAACACCGCCGGGTGGCGGCATTTCAACCAGGATGACACATAGGTCAGCCAGGCAAAGGCCTGGGCGTGGCTTTCGGGAAAGCCATATTCGCCAAAGCCGCGTATCTGTCCGAAACAGCGTTCGGCAAAGTCGGGCGTATAGCCGCGCGCGACCATGCCGCCGACCAGCGCGTCCTGATAATGCTGGATCGTCCCCATGTTGCGGAACGTCGCCATCGCCCGGCGCAACCCGTCCGCCTGGGCCGGGGTAAAGCCCGCCGCGACGATGGCGATTTTCATCGCCTGTTCCTGGAACAAGGGCACGCCGAGCGTTTTTTCGAGGACAAGGCGCAGCTCATCCGGGTCGTGCGGCGGTGCCGGCGACGGGTAATCGACGCTCTCCTCCCCCGTGCGGCGGCGCAGATAGGGGTGGACCATGCCGCCCTGGATGGGGCCGGGCCGGACAATCGCGACCTGGATGACGAGGTCGTAAAAACGGGCCGGCTTCATCCGCGGCAACATGTTGATCTGCGCCCGGCTTTCGACCTGAAAAGTGCCGATGCTGTCCCCGCGTTGCAGCATGGCATAGACGGCCGGGTCCTCCACCGGCACATGCTGCAGGTCATGGTCGCCCAGACCCATGGCACGCAGCATGTCAAACGCCTTGCGGATACAGGTCAACATGCCCAGCGCCAGCACATCGACCTTCAATAGTCCAAGGGCCGCCAAGTCATTCTTGTCCCATTCAATAAAGGTGCGATTTTCCATCGCCCCGTTCCCAACCGGCACCACCTCGATTAATGGCCCCCGGGTGAGCACGTCGAAGACCAGA
>CAZAWL010000136.1:0-6170 GCA_964488705.1 uncultured Sphingopyxis sp. | reverse complement strand
AGCGCATCGGGGGTGTGCGCATAATCGATATAGATGGGCGCGCCCGTGCGGGTCAGCGCCGCCCGTTCGAGGCGGCCACGCACCGGCTGGAGCCGCGAGGCGGCGTCAATGACGCGCGCGGGCTCAGCGCCGGTCGCCATCGCCAGTCCCGATGCAACCAGCATATTGGCGGCCTGATAGGCACCGATCAGCGGCAACATCACCCACCGCTGCCCCAGCCCGGCCACCTCCAGTTCCAGTTGCTGGCCGAGCGGCGTCGGCGTGCGCGTGACGAGCCGGATATCCTCACCCTGTGCGCCCACCGTGAGGGTCCGCACGCCCCGTTGGCGAGCTGCGGTCACGACATCCGCCGCCCGTGGGTCGTCGGCCCAGACGACGGCAACGCCGTCATCGGCCAACACCTCTGTAAACAGGCGCAATTTGGCCGCGAAATAGGCATCCATGGTGCCATGATAGTCGAGATGATCGTGGCTGAGGTTCGTAAAGGCAGCAGCGACGACACGCGGCCCCTCCGTCCGGTACTGGTCCAGCCCGTGGCTCGATGCCTCAAAGGCGAGGTGAGTCACACCTTCCGTCGCCAGCCCCGCGAGATTCGACAGGAACGTCACAATATCGGGCGTCGTCAGGCCGGTCTTAACCTGCCCGTCATTGGTCGTAACGCCCAACGTGCCCACCGACGCGCTGACATGACCCAGGCTGCGCCATATCTGGCGGGTCATTTCGACGGTGGATGTCTTGCCGTTGGTGCCGGTGACGGCGACCAGATGCGCCGGCGCGCGTGCGAACAATTTTGCGACCGCATGGGCGAACAGCCGCCGCGGCTGGGCATCGGCCACATGCACCGCCCCGCGCACAACCGCCTCCGGCCGCGCGACAACAGCGACCGCCCCGGCCGCAACCGCTTGATCAATCACGGTTTCAGCGTCGAAAGTGGCGCCCCGGAACGCGCCGAAAATGGTACCCGGCGCGACCTGCCGATGGTCGATGGCGGCGCCGGTAATTTCTACCGCCGCCGCCGCTCCATCCAGTCCTTCAACCAAATGCCCCAGTCGCGTCACCGCTCTGCCCTCGGTTCCCAGAGCAGCGGTTGCAGGTCGCTGATGTCCACATCGTGCCGCGCATCGGGGTAAACGCCGAGCATCGGCCCGACGCGCTGGATGATCTTGCGCACCACTGGCGCCGCGGTGAAGCCCGCCGTGCGCTGGCCAAATGAATAGGCATTGCCCGGTGGCCGATCAATCATCACCAGAACGACATAGCGCGGCCGGTCCATGGGAAAGGCGGCTACAAAGGTCGCCGTGACCGAGTGGGCGGCATAGCTGCCATTGATCACCCGCTCCGCCGAACCTGTTTTTCCACCCACGCGATACCCCGGTGCGTCGGCACGATTGCCCGTGCCGCTGGCGACAATCATCCGCAACAATTTGCGCATCGTCGCGCTCGTCGCTGCGGTGAAGACGCGGCGGCCGGCCGGGACATTCTGCCCCTCTACCTTGAGGATGGTCGCCGGACGCCAGATACCGCCATTGACCAGTGCGGCATAGGCGCTGGCAAGGTGCAGCGGCGTGACCTGGATCGAGTGTCCGAAACCGGCGGTCATGGTGGTCGTGCGACCCCAGCTGCGCGGCCATGCGGGGCGGCCGCGCTCGCCGATTTCAATCTGCGGACGCCGGTGAAAATCGAGCGCCCGGAACGTCGCCTGCAACCGTTCCCGACCCAGTTGGTCGGCGATCTGCGCGGTCACGATGTTGGACGAATGGACGAGCGTTTCCGGCACATTGAGCCACCGGCGCATCGGGTGTGAATCATTGATGGTGTGGCCGCCAATGTGCAACGGCCCGGTCGCGTCATAACGCCGCGACAGGTCGGTCACGACACCCGCATCCATCGCTGCGGCCACCGTGATCGGCTTGAACGTCGAACCCAGTTCAAAGGTGGTGTAGGAGACAGAGTTCCACTGCGCCTCCGGCCTCGAAAAACTGACGCGATTGGGGTTGAAGGTCGGGTTGGACGCCAGCGCAACAACCTCTCCGCTGTCGACGTCGAGGACGAGTGCGGCACCGCCCTGTGCCTCCAGCGCCGCCACGGCATTATCGAGCTCCAGCTCCACCGCGCCCTGAACCCGCACATCCATCGCCAGTTGCAGCGGCGTGCCACTGGCTGCGTCGGCGATCAGCTGGTCATTGAACTGGCGTTCGACGCCCATCGCCCCGCCGCGACCCGGCGCGACAAAACCCAGCAGGTGCGACGCCAGCGGCCCCTGGGGATAGAGACGTTCCGGCTCCTCAGGATATTCAAAGCCGATTTCGGCCAGCTCGTTGACCGCATTAAGCTGTGCCGGTGTCGCGCGCCGGCGGACCACCGCCGTTTCGCGTGCCGTCAGCCGTCGGTAAAATTCAGAGGCGTCCGTATCAGGAAATATCCGCGCCAGTTCCTGCGCCAGCCAGCGCGGGTCGTTCATCAGGTTGGCGCGCACAACGCGTATGCTGTGGACGGGGATGGTGCGGGCCAGCGCAACGCCATTGCGGTCGACGATGTCGGCGCGGTTGAACATCGAGGGGGTGGCAGCCATGCTGGGCTGGATGAGGCCGACAACGACAATCTGCGCGATGCGGGCGAGCAGGATGGCCGCTACGAACAGGAACAGGCGCAGCAGGATGGCCAACCGTCCGTCCGCAGCGTCGGCGAATTTCTGACGGCAATCGGCACGCCGCATAGGCAGGGGTTGTGCGACGCTGGCGTTCACCGCGCAGGCCCGATGTCGGCGGATGCAATCGGGATCGGACGCCGAATATCATCGACCGTCGATGCGGTCACGCTGCGCCGGTCGACCATCGCCACGCGGGTACGGTCTGACGGAGCGGCGGCGGCAGTGCCGTCACTATCGTCATCGTCGTCGGCAACGGTGACGGCGGGCGCCACGGCCGCCGCGACCAGCACCGGCGACACAGGTGCCCCACCGTGCGGCGGCCGCAACCGGTCGAGACTGGCAAGCGCCCGCTCACCCGACAAATATTGGTCGGACCCCGGCGCGACATAGCCCAGAAATTCGGTGTTCCACCGGTCGAGTTGACGCACGTTGGCAAGCACCGCGATATCGCCTTCGAGCATGCGGTTCTGCTGCCGCACCCGGGCAATTTCTTCGCGCACCTGTTGCAGTTCGGCCCGCGTCGACGACACTTTGAGCCAGATGGGGTACGCCAGAAAGATCGAGATGGTCAGCAGGAGAAGGAGGCCGATACCCTGCAATTTACGCGCAGCAAACATCATGACCGTGACTCCTTTCGCGACCGGACCTGCCAGGGCGCGGCAGCTGTGCGGACCGCCGCCCGCAGGGTTGCAGACCGGGCGCGGGGGTTGGCAGCCAGTTCCGCTGCCCCGGCACGCACCGGCTTGGCGACGCTGGTAAAGGTGGGTGCGGCCGCGGCCACGGCAGCGACCGGCATGTGGCGCGAGCCGCCAGCCTGCATTCCGCCGCGTTCGCGCAAAAATTGTTTGACGATGCGGTCCTCCAGGCTGTGGAACGACACGATGGCGATCCGCCCGCCGGGCGCGAGCACGCGTTCGGCGGCATCCAGCCCGCGTTCCAGCTCCCCCAGCTCGTCATTGACGACAATGCGCAGCGCCTGAAAACTGCGGGTGGCTGGGTCCTTTGGTGCGCCGGGGCGATAGCCGGCGGCCTTGCGGACAATTGCGGCGAGTTCACCCGTGCGCGTAATCGGTCGCGCAGCGACGATGGCACGCGCGATGCGGCGCGACTGGCGCTCTTCGCCATAGTGATAGAGGGCGTCGGCTATCTCCGCCTCGTCGGCGCGGTCGATCCACTCTGCGGCGGTTTCGCCGCTCTGCGCCATGCGCAGGTCAAGCGGCCCATCCTGCGAAAAGGAAAAGCCGCGCCCCGCCTGGTCGAGCTGCATCGACGACACGCTGATGTCGAGTGTCACGCCGTCGACGCGGGCACAGCCCTGCGCGGCAGCGACATCAGCCATGGCCGAAAACCGGTCATGCGCCAGTGTCAGCCGACCATCGGCCGCGCGCACCATGTCGGCTCCGTCGCGAATGGCATCGGGGTCCTGATCTATCGCGATGACGGTTGCACCGCTGGCAAGAATGGCACGGGTGTAGCCGCCAGCCCCAAAGGTGCCGTCGATATGCACCTCGCCCGGTTTTGGCGCGAGCGCCGCGATCACTTCATCGCGCAGGACGGGTATATGCCGGGATGGGTCGGCCGACCCATTTTGGGCGACGGGCCCGCTCGGCGCAGCAGCGACCGTCATGGCTTCGCCTTTCGGTCGCGCGCGCGCAGCGCCGCTCTGGCCGCCCGCTGGACATCGACATAGGTTTCATCGGTTTGCGCCAGCAGCGTCTGCAAGTCCCACATTTCGAACCAGGGGCCGGTACCAAAGAAAAAGACTTCGCCCTGAAATTCGGCCACTTCGGCCAGCAGGTCGGACAGGATGAACCGGCCGCTGCCGTCCATCGGCACGGTTTCGCCGGGGCCAAGCAGGCGGCGCTGCAGCTTGAAACGGTCAAAAGGCACTTCGCGGGTTTCGGCGTCGCGTTCGGCGCGGTCGAGCCGTTCCGCAATTTTCTGCTTGCGGTCGACGCCCGAGCCGATGAGGCATGGCGCAACTTCGTGGGTCGTCACGAACAGCTGGCGGCCCTTGCCTTCATCGGGAATCGAGTTGCGCAGGACGGCGGGTAGCGCGAGCCGCTTTGCCTTGTCCTGCAGCACCAAGGCCGCACCAGAAAAGACCCCCAAATCCGACATTGCCCGCGCCTGTCCCCTCCCCGAACGGCGAGGCGCTTTGGCAAGCCGGTTGCGGCGCCAGAACCGCAGCAAATGCGCGGGTCAGCGTGCAATAGTCCGGACAATCACAAGAACCTCGTCCAGCGAGTCTCTTATCATGATGATCTCGGCAGAAAAGGGTAAAATTGGGTTTGAATCGGATTTTTTGGGTTTATACCTATTTTGTTCTCATCAAACCGGCTCCCGCATGACCCGTTCAGGCCGTCGACGCCAGCCTGACTGCCCATCATTGCATCGGCGCCGCGCGTCGATGCCGAGTCGCACGCTCACCACTGTGCCCACATCGGCGTGACGACGCCGTGCGGCCCATCGCCGTGCTGCCCCGCCAATCGGTCGAGCTGCGCCCCCAGCCACAGCATATTGCCCGCGCGCCAGCCGATGGCACCGCGCGCGCCCTGCGGCCCCTGCCAATGCACGGCATCAAGCCAGTCGGCATCGGCGACGATCAACACCCTGCCCCGCCCGACCGCACATTCGGCAATCCGGCCATCGGACCGTAGCAGGCATTGCGCCGTGGCTGGTGTTGTGGCGCGAATGCGGCCACTGCTGAACAGGTCCAGCCGTTGATCGCCAGCGCTGATGCTCAGCGGTGCCTCGACCAGGCCTGGCGGGGCGTCGAGCGCCAGCCCCCAATGGTCGAGCAATGGGGTCAACAGACTGGTCACCGGTGGATTGCGCGTATCGCCGACCGCAAAGGAAGCAGGCCAGCTCGACAGGCCATCGGCCAGCACAATGGCCCGACCACCGGCACGCACCCAATTGTCGACCAGCACCAATGTCTGCGGCGGCATGGCCGGCGGGTGCGCGAGCAGCAACAGGCTGTCCTGCGGTATCGGTTCGAGCATGGCGGGGTCACGCCGGTCGACGCGATAATGCGCGTCGAGCCAGGTCAATACCGGTTCCGGTCGGCCACCACCACGGACCGCCGCCGCAATATCGCCAGAAATTGGGTGAAGCGGCAGCGCCGAGACGAGGGTGAGGCGCGGTCCATCGGCACGATCCGGCACCGCATAAAGCGGCGCAAGCATCGCAGGCGCGGCATTGGCTATAACCACCGCCGCGACAACGCCCGCCACCAGTCGCAGCAACGGGCCGCCGCGAAGCGTGCGCAGCCGCGCGCGTACCGAGCCGAATATCCAGCCGAGACCGGCCGCACTGAGACACAACAGGCATGCCTGTATCGGGCCAAAGGCGGATGGAGATTTTACTACGGTCAGCAGCAGGAGCGGCATCACCGCGCCCAGCGCAATCGCACCCAGCCGCCGGGGAGAAGCCGCCCGGTGCCATGCGAGCATCGCCAACGCGGCCCAACCCAGCCCCGGCACAGCCAGCAGCGGGTCGACCCGGCCCAGCGCGAACC
>CAZAWL010000135.1:0-6210 GCA_964488705.1 uncultured Sphingopyxis sp. | reverse complement strand
ATCAGCGTTTCGGCGACATAACGCCCACCAAACTGGCCGAAATGGCCATGTGTGTCGGGCTGCGTGCGATAGCTGTTCAGCGAAGTATCAGGCGGGTTCATAGTCGCGGACCGCTTGGCAAAAGGCGCGTATCTTGTCCACACTCTTGACGCCCGGTGCCGATTCAAGGCCGCTGGAGGCGTCGACGAGCTGTGCGCCGGTTGCCGCCAACGCCGCTGCGACATTGTCTGGCGTGAGGCCGCCAGCCAGCCCCCAGGGCAGGACATGGCGGTGCCCGCGTAACAATGACCAGTCAAAACTGGTCCCGGTACCCCCCGGCAATGCCTGGGCAGGCGCGTCATAGAGCATCATGTCGACACAGTCGGCATAGGCTGCGGCATCCGTCAGTGATTGCGGGCCCTGCACTCCGAACGCTTTCCAAACGCCTGTACCGCCTCGGCGACGGACCAGCTGTGCCCACTCTGGCGTTTCGGTACCATGAAACTGGACGATGTCCGGCTGGACGGTGTCGAGTGCCGCGCCGGTCGCCAATGGTGCTGCATTGACGAGCAGGAGCACGGTCTTCACGCGGCCGGCCGCATGGCGACGCAGTGCCTGTGCGCGGTCAAGCGGAACGTGGCGCGGGCTCTTTTCAAAGTGTACGAGGCCGATATGCGTCGCGCCCGCGTCCACAGCCGCATCAATGGTCGCCTCGTCGCGGAGGCCGCAAATTTTGATCGCAATGGCCATGGTCGTTTTCCTATGCCGGCGTCGGTCTGGTGGCG
This sequence comes from uncultured Sphingopyxis sp., assembly GCA_964488705.1. GTDB lineage: Bacteria > Pseudomonadota > Alphaproteobacteria > Sphingomonadales > Sphingomonadaceae > Sphingopyxis. Next base: position 5,446 of record CAZAWL010000135.1, on the reverse strand, counting down.
ACCATCCACCAATAGCATAATGGCGGCAATGCCAGCTCGACTGCGCCCAAAAACAGGAAAAAAGCACCCGGCGAGCCGACCGCAGCATAGGATATGATGCGCGCAATCCCGCCCGCGAAGAACAGCGCCAACAGCGCTGTTAGGGGTTTTTCGCGCTGTGTCAGATCCTGCGCGCACCATATGACGGCGACGCCAAAGCCAAGAAACAGGGTGGCGTAAAACCGGTCTTCGCTATCCATCACGGCATTGGTGACCACGCCGCCGGGTATGGATGCCGGACCAATGGCGATGTGGGTGAGCGCGATCAGGCAGCACACTGACCCGAACGCGATCAGCAGGAAACACAATGCGCGGCGCATGGCGTTAAAGCGTCGCTTCGATGGCTCTGGCGGCCAGATCCGGGTCGTCAGCTTTGCTGATTGGCCGACCAACGACGATGATCGACGCACCGGCCCGCATGGCCTCAGCCGGGGTTACCGTACGTTTCTGATCGACCGCGGCACCGTTGGCAGGGCGGACGCCCGGCACGACAAAGAAACCATCGCGCCAGGTCTTGCGGATTGCCGCAACCTCCCGCCCTGAACAGACGATCCCGTCAAGCCCCGAGTCATGCGCCAACGCGGCCAGCCTTTCCGCCTGTTCCTGCGCCGCGCCGGACACGCCGATCGATACCAGGTCTTCATTGTCGAGACTGGTAAGCACAGTAACGGCGACCACTTTGGTATGGTCAGAGGCTGCGGCCTTCGCATCCTCCATCATCGCTCGCCCGCCAGCGCCATGGATCGTCAGAATGGCCGGTTCCAGCGGGCGCAGCGCCTGCACCGCCTTTGCAACGGTGTTGGGGATGTCGTGCAGTTTAAGGTCGAGGAACAGCGGCAGACCAACCCGCGCCATTTCGTGGACGCCGTGATGCCCATGCGCGCTAAAAAATTCGAGGCCGAGCTTTATCCCGCCGATATGCGTCTTGACCCGCGTTGCGAGCGATTTTGCGACATCCAGATCGGTCGTGTCGAGGGCCAGGTAGATTGGCGAGCTCATGTCATTGCCGAATCTGCCGAAGGGGCCGGGGCGGGTGGCGGCGTCCGCAACTGGGCGATCACCTGTTCCTGCATGCTGATCTGCCGCCCCAACCGCCAGCGATTGCCCAAATTGAACAGGAAGGGTGGCAGAAAGCCGAGCAGAAAGACGAGGATGATGAGGATGGACAGCGGCAGTTCGGCGACATAACCCGGCCATACCGAAACGGCGACGACCTGCGAATTGGCCACTGCAAAAATTGTCAGCACGACGGCCACAATTATCCAGATGATCGTGCGAATGGCTTGCACTGTTCAACCCTCCTTTTCGTTCCCTGCCACAGTTAGAACAGAATGGCGGGAGAGAGAAGGGCATGGCGGGTAAATTCCACCCCCGCCGGCGCGGAGGATTTGAAGCCCGTCCTGCCATGGCGCCGCGTCAGCGTCGCGTCACTGGTCCGCGTGTGACCCGAAAACGCGATCGAAAATCGCGTCGACCCGCGCCAGATGATAGCCGAGGTCGAACAACGCATCGATCTCTGTCGCACTCAGAACGGCGGCGACCTGCGGGTCATCCTTTAGCAATTGCGCCAGCGATAATGCGCCATCGCTGCCCCACACCTGCATCGCGTTACGCTGGACGAGGGTGTAGGCATCCTCGCGGCTGACGCCCGCCTGCGTGAGCGCCAGCAAGACCCGCTGCGAGTGGATCAACCCGCCCATCCGATCCAGATTTTTTTGCATCCGGTCGGGATAGACGAGCAGCTTGTCGATGACGCCGGTCAGCCGGTTCAGCGCGAAATCCAGCGTGATCGTCGCGTCTGGCCCGATAAAGCGTTCGACCGAACTGTGGCTGATGTCGCGTTCATGCCACAATGCGACATTTTCCATGGCCGGTTGGGCATAGCCGCGCACCATGCGTGCCAGACCAGTCAGATTTTCGGTCAGCACAGGGTTGCGCTTGTGCGGCATCGCGGACGAGCCTTTTTGTCCGGGCGCGAAATATTCCTCCGCCTCCAGCACCTCGGTGCGTTGCAGGTGGCGAATCTCGACGGCGACGCGTTCAACCGAAGAGGCGATGACGCCGAGCGTCGCGAAAAATGCGGCGTGCCTGTCGCGTGGGATGACCTGGGTCGACACCGGTTCGACGGCCAGTCCCATCTGGCTGGCGACATACGCTTCGACCGCCGGGTCGATATTGGCAAAGGTGCCGACCGCGCCCGATATGGCACATGTCGCAATTTCCGCGCGCGCCGCCAGCAGTCGCGTACGGTTTCGGCTGAACTCGGCGTACGCCTCCGCCATCTTGAGCCCGAATGTCACCGGTTCGGCATGGATACCGTGGCTGCGACCGATGCAGGGCGTCATCCGGTGTTCCATCGCGCGCCGTTTCAGCGCGGCGAGCAGTGCGTCGATGTCGGCAATCAACAGGTCGCTGGCACGCATCAGCTGGACGGCGAGCGCGGTATCCAGCACATCCGAACTGGTCATGCCCTGATGCATGAACCGGGCCTCGTCACCCACCTGATCGGCGACCCAGGTCAGAAAGGCGATGACATCATGCTTTGTCACGGCCTCTATCGCGTCGATCGCGGCGACATCAATCGCCGGATCGGTCGCCCACCACCGCCACAAGGCGTCGGCTGCGGATTGCGGAACGACCCCGAGCTTCGCCAGCGCGCTGGTCGCATGGGCTTCAATTTCGAACCAGATCCGCAATCGCGATTCAGCATCCCAGATCGCGGTCATCTGGGGGCGGGCGTAACGGGGGACCAAGGCAGGCTCCTGATTATTTGGACGGGCAGAACTGCGCGGCCCTTAACAGCAGGCTCGTCGGCTGGCCAGTGGGTCGGCGCGCGATCAGAGCAGCCCCAGCGACCGCATGGAACTATGGGTGTTGGCCCCGACGATGATATGATCGTGAAGCGAGATACCCAATGCTTTGCAGGCCGCTACGATCGATCGCGTCACCGCCACATCCTGGCTGCTGGGCGTACAATCGCCGCTGGGGTGATTATGCACGATGATCAGCGATGCCGACCCGAGTTCGAGCGCGCGCCGCACAACCTCGCGCACATAGATGGCGGACTGGTCGATCGACCCGTCGCTCATCACCTCGTCCCGGATCAGCTGATTCTTGCTGTCGAGGTGGAGGACACGCACGCGTTCGTTCATCCGGTGCGCCATGTCTGCACGCAGATAGTCGAGCAGCCCCTGCCAGTTGGCCAGAACCGGCCGACCGCGCACGGCGTCACCCAGCACGCGCAATATGCTCGCCTGCACGATCTTGATTGCGGCGACGCTCGTATCGCCCATCCCGGGCACGCGGCGCAGCGATTCCGGATCGGCGCTCATCAGCGGGCCGATACCGCCAAAGTCCGCCAATAAGGCCTTCGCCAGCGGTTTTGTGTCGCGGCGCGGCAAAGCCAATGCCAGCAGATATTCCACGATTTCATGGTCGGCGAGCGCCGGTTCGCCAGCGGTCAAGAGCCGGTCCCGCAGCCGCGCGCGGTGCCCGATGCCGCCGTGCAACGGGCCCTGTGTCGCTGTCGCTGGCGCGTCATCCTCCATGACTATGCCTTAGCACGACGATGCCGCCGGTCTCGCCCAAAATTTGCCGCAGATGCGGAATGGACACCAGCTTGGCGCTCGACACCGGTCATCAAACTTGGCAATGCGGCGGGTGACAGGGCGAATATGTGGGTGAAGTAGAGGATGTGCCCGACGTCGAGCACGAACATGGAAACGCATGCGTAAGCGCAGTATCGCCCTGATCGCCGCGGCCGTTTCGGTTTCGACGGTTGCGTTGGTAACCTGGCTTTACCGGACCAGTATCGTCACCCGGTTCGTGGATCAGGCGCTCGCCGAGCGGGGCGTGGCGGCAAGTTACCAGATCGAGCAGATCGGGCTCGGCCGACAACGTCTGCGCAATATCGTGGTCGGCAACCCCGACAACCCCGACCTTGTCATCGACCGGCTCGACCTCAGTGTCGTGCTTGGCATCGACGGGCCGCGAATTGCCGCGGTGGCCATCGACGGCGCGATGCTGCGCGGCCGCCTGACTGACAGCGGCATCAGTTTTGGCGCGGTCGACCGGCTGATTCCGCCGGACGATGGCACCCCATTTGCGCTACCCGATATGCACCTCAGCCTGCGCAGAGCCGCGATGTCGGTCCAGTCGCCCTGGGGGCACATCGCTGTCGGTGCCAGTGGCTCGGGCCAATTAAAACAGCGCTTCATCGGGCATGTCGCTGCGCGTGCGGATGCCTTGGCCGATGGCGACTGCCGCGCCGATCGCGCGATTGCCCGGCTACGCATCAGCATTGATGAGGAGATACCCAAATTTGTCGGGCCGGTCGGTGCAGACGCGGTGCGTTGTTCGGATCCGGGGTTTTCCATCGCCGATGTGCGGCTGGGGATCGACGGTCAACTCAACCGGGGCTTGGACGCCATCGCTCTCAACAGCCGGTTGCGGACCGGTGCGGCCTCAGTCCCGCGTTATTCGCTCACATCATTATCGGGGACGCTCAGCGGGGCAGGGCAGTTGGACGGGCGCTTGCAGTCGCAATGGACGGTGCGCGGCGTTGCGCCGCAAAGTCCGTGGGTAACAGCTGCCGATATTGTGGCCGACGGCACGGCAAATCGCGACCCTGTTGGCACAGTGTCGGCGCGGGCGACCCTGCGATCAGGCAATGTGCGCGGCGGTGAGGATATTCTCGCGGCGGCAGGACAACTGCGTTCGACAGGTGCTGGTACGCCGATACAGCCGCTGTTGGTGCAGCTGGCCAACGCCCTGACCCAGGCCGGCGCGGGGGCCAGCGTCACCGCAAACCTGCGTGCCGACCAGGCCGCCAGCGGCCCCTTGCGTATCGCGATGGGGGAAGTTCGCGCCGACGCACGCAGCGGCGCCTTTGTCCATCTGTCGGGCGAGGATGTGGTCGTTGCCGATACGGGCGGCACGCGGCTTTCGCTTAATGGCCGTTTTGGCGGCGGCGGCCTTCCCGACGGTTTCGTCAACGCGCGGTCGAGCGGAGCCACGCCGCTGGCATTGGACGGCAGCATCCGCATCGCGCCGATGGTTGCCGACGATGCACGGCTGGCGCTGGCGCCGATCCGGTTCCAGAGCGACGGGAGCGGAGGCACGCGCTTCGTGACCGCCGCCCGGCTGAGCGGGCCGATCAATACCGGTTATCTCGACGGGCTGTCGCTGCCGATCAATGGCGGCATTGACGGGGCCGGCACCCTCAGCCTGTCCGGCCGCTGCCAGCCGGTCGGCTGGGATGGAATCCGGGCCGGCGACACATATATTTCAGCGGGCACGATACGGCTGTGTGGCCTCGACGAGGTTGCAATGCTGCGGGTCGGTCCGCATGGTGTCGAAGGCGGGGTTCGGGTCGGTCTGACGCAGTTGCGCGGACGGGTCGGCGACC
>CAZAWL010000134.1:0-6214 GCA_964488705.1 uncultured Sphingopyxis sp. | reverse complement strand
TCTCCCGCGCGGCGGCGAGCGTGAGCGGCGCACCGCCATTGGCCCAATCTTCCAGACTAACGAACGCTGCGACATGATCGGCGTCATCGCGACGCTGCCACAATGCCGCAAATTTACGGGCCGTGCGTGCTTCATCGAGCGCCCAGAACAGCGTCTGGAACAACTCCATCGGCACTAGTCCCAGCGGGTCGACCGCCGCCTTGCTGCCCTGCCACAGCTCAAGCGCCGCCACCTGCGCCGCGGTATCGTAACGATCAAAATGCCAGGGTGTCGCCAATAATGTCAGCGATTTGAGCGGCAGGGCGTCGCGCGCGGCCATGGCAAGCGTGCCACCCAGACAATAGCCGACGAGGTGCACGGGCTGGTCGAGTGACGCGATGAGCGGAACCAGATAGTCGTGGACGTGCGCGGCCAGGCCCTCGTCGCGATGTTCGGGTGCCGGTGTGCCCCAGTCGACCAAAAGCGGTCGAAAACCCTGTCCCGCCAAATGCTCGCACAACGAGTTTCCGGGCGCGAGATCGAGAATCGCCGACGGATTGATGAGTGATGGCACCAGAATGACGGTGGTTGCGGATGAACCCTGTCCGCAATCGCGCAAGGTGACACGACCGCGTCGGCTCAGCACGGGTCGGTCCACCCGTGGCCTGCGCTCTGCGGCCCCGTATACCTCGACGCCGGCGAGGATCTGTCTGGCGAGGTCGGCATCTGACGCCGCCACCCGCCGCACGATATCGAGGAACAGGGGATAGGGCCGTGGCGTGGGCCGTACCGGTCTGGTCCGGTCGGCGGTGGTATGGCCTGCCGTAGCGTCGCGCTCTTGTTGCGGTGCACTATGTTTTACTGCTACCAAGGTGCAATTCTATCCTCTGGCGGGTCGGTATCGCCCGATGGCACGGTAAGGCGGACAATGGCAACGAACAAATCCAGACAGCGCGGCGAGGGCGCAGCCGACGACGTAACCATCGTCAAAAAATATGCCAACCGCCGACTCTATGATACGCGCAAGTCGAGCTATATCACACTCGACGACCTCGCGACGATGGTCCGCAACGGACAGGAATTTCGCGTCGTCGATGCCAAGAGCGCCGAAGACATCACGCATAATGTGCTGACGCAGATCATCATGGAGGAGGAACAGCGCGGCGAGACGCTGCTTCCGGTCAATTTCCTGCGTCAGCTGATAACGATGTATGGCGACAGCATGCAGGCGATGGTGCCAAGCTATCTCGAAGCATCGATGAGCAGCTTTCGCCGTAACCAGCAGCAATTGCGGTCGGCGCTGGAAGGCGCGCTCGCCGGCAATCCGCTGGCTGAACTGGCCAAGCGCAATCTCAAGATGTTCGAGGCAGCGACCAGCGCCTTTCGTCCGGGCACCGGACGCGGCGGGGCGGCTGTCGATGCCAAGGATGAAGAGATTGCGGCGCTGCGCGCCGAGTTAGAGGCGTTGAAGCGCGATATGGGTAAAAGCTGAACGCGATATTGGGTTATTGCGACGCACGCGTGGGCCGGTTAGGGCGCGGGTCATGAAACATGCGCTTTCCGTTACTCGCCAGCAAAATTTTGCCCAATGGTATCAAGACGTCATTGCCGAGGCCGACCTCGCCGAGGAAAGCGGGGTTCGCGGCTGCATGGTCATCAAGCCATGGGGCTATGGCATCTGGGAACGGATCCAGAAACTGCTCGACGCACGGATCAAGGAAGCCGGCGTCGACAATTGCTATTTCCCGCTGTTCATCCCCTTGTCCTTTTTTGAAAAAGAAGCCGACCATGTCGAAGGCTTTGCCAAGGAAATGGCGGTTGTTACACACCATCGGCTGGTCAAGGGGCCAAAGGGTGGCTTGATCCCCGACCCGGAGTCCAAGCTGGAAGAACCGCTGATCGTTCGGCCGACCTCCGAAACCGTGATTGGTGCAGCGATGGCGCGTTGGGTGCAGAGCTGGCGCGACCTCCCGTTATTGACCAACCAGTGGGCGAATGTCGTGCGCTGGGAAATGCGGACGCGCATGTTCCTGCGGACCGCCGAATTTCTGTGGCAGGAGGGGCATACCGCTCACGCCGATAAGGCCGATGCGCTCAAAGAAACGCTGCGCGCGCTGGAAATGTACCGGCAAACGGCGGAGGATCATTGCGCCATCCCCGTCATAACCGGCGAAAAGCCCGAGCATGAGCGTTTTCCGGGTGCGGTTTCGACATTCAGCATCGAAGCGATGATGCAGGACGGCAAAGCGTTGCAGGCAGCAACATCCCACTATCTCGGCACCGGCTTTGCCGAAGCTGCGGGCATCAAATATCAGGACAAGGATGGCGGTCAGCAATTCGCCCATACCACCAGTTGGGGCATGACGACGCGCATGATCGGCGCCGTCATCATGACCCATGGCGACGATGATGGGCTGCGCTGTCCGCCGCAGATCGCGCCGTGGCAAATTGTCATCGTGCCGATGTTGCGCGACGATGACGGCGACGCCGCGGTGCTGGACTATTGCAAGGCATTGCAGAATGATCTGCGCGCGCAAGATGCCTTTCGCGAACCGATACGCGTCCTCGTCGACACCAAAGCGGCCAAGGCATCGAACAAGCGCTGGGCCTGGGTCAAAAAGGGCGCGCCGATCATCGTCGAAGTGGGTCCGCGCGACGTGGCAGAGGGTAAGGCTGCCGTGCTGCGCCGCGACCGGCTGTATAATGATGGCGGCAAGCTCGCGACCGCGTTCACCCCCCGCGAAGCGTTTGTGGCCGATGCGGCAGATATGCTCGAAGACATCCAGTCCGGGCTGTTTGCCGAGGCAAAATTGCGGCTCGACGCCAATATTGCCCGCGGCGTCACCGATGTTGAGGCCCTGTTCGGTGGCCAGAAATTCGACGGCTGGGCGGAGGTGCAGTGGTCGCGGCCGAGCGGTGCCGCGCTCGAGGCGATCGTGGAGCGGCTCAAGGCGCTAAAGCTCACCATGCGCAATGCGCCGCTTGATTCGGCGCCGGCAGATGGAGTTTGCGTTTTCACCGGCGATGCGGCGGTTGAAAGGGTGCTGATCGGACGCGCTTATTAGCCGCTGGTTGAGCGCCTAAGTTTACAAAGTTTACGCAGAGTCAGGGGTAAAAGTGTAAACTTTGCGGCGGGTTTCAATGCTTGCAACATCGCGCCGGTTCCAAGTCATCAAGCCGGTCGGGCAGGACAAGGACAGATCCACCCCGCCATCATGCACCAATGGCACCCAGTAGGAAAGCCGAACCGGCAAAGCCGGGCAGCGCGCTTGGCCCCGTCATGACGAGTCATTGCTTGCCAGTCTTGCTTTTCGGCGCCGGTGCGATCAAGCCTGCGCGGATGAGAAAAATTGCCCTGTTCGCCGCGCTGCTGCTGGTGGCGCCAGCCGCCGCCCAGACCGCTCCTGACGAAAGCGTATCCGAAACCCGCCTGCGATCGGATATCGAGACGCTGGTCGGTTTCGGCACGCGGCACACCCTGTCCGACCAGGATAGCCCGGTGCGCGGTATCGGCGCGGCTCGCCGCTGGGCGGAGGCGGAGTTCCGGCGGATCGGCAGCCATTGTAGTGGCTGCCTCGACATCGCGTTGCCGGAGGAGATGATTAGCGGCAACCGTGTTCCGACGCCGACGCGGCTCGTCAATGTTCTCGCGATCCAGCGCGGAACAGAACGGCCGGACGAAGTGGTCATCATCTCCGCGCACATCGACAGCCGCGTTTCCGACCCGCTGGACTTTACCAGCGATGCGCCGGGCGCGAATGATGACGGTTCGGGCACCGTCGCGGTGATAGAGGCCGCGCGCATGCTGTCGCGCCATCGGTTCCCCACGACCATCGTTTACGCGGTGCTGTCGGGCGAAGAGCAGGGTCTGTACGGCGGCCGCCTGCTGGCCCGTTATGCTGCTGAGCAGGGCTGGAGGGTCAAGGCGGTCATCAACAACGACATCATCGGCGGATCGCGCGGGTCGGACGGGGCGACGGAAACCGAGCATGTCCGCGTTTTTTCCGAAGCCGGTCGCGCTGATGCGACCGATGTCTATCGCGCCGCAGCGCGCCGGGAGGGCGGCGAGAATGATGGCCCTTCGCGCAACCTGTCCCGCTTTATCGCCGGGCTCGCCACGGCTGCTGGTGCGCCCATAGGGGTGCGTCAGGTATGGCGCGCCGACCGTTTTGGCCGGGGTGGGGACCAGTTGCCGATGCAGGAGGCCGGATTTCCTGCCATCCGCATTGCGGCCGGCATCGAGGATTATGACCATCAGCATCAGAACCTGCGCACGGAAAATGGCACAGTCTATGGTGACACGATTGACGAGATGGATTTTGCCTATCTCGCCAGAGTGACCCGCCTCAACATTTCCATTCTGAGCGCGCTGGCCAGGGCCCCGATGCCTCCGTCACCGACGGTACAGGGGGCCGTTTCAACCGATACAACGCTGATCTGGCCGATAGCGGCGGGTGCGGTGGGCTATCGCGTTTACCGCCGCCGTTCGGATGAACGCGACTGGGCACTGGTCGAGGAAATCCAGCAGCCCGACGGCGACATCAGTCAGATGACACACCGGCAACCCTCCATAAGAGTGGATGACTGGGTTTTCGGTGTCAGCAGTGTGGCCGCCGACGGCAGCGAAAGTCCGGTCGCGTCCGCTGTGCCTGGCGGCGCCTATGTGCCGCTGCCCCGGCCGACGCCGTGACTATTGGTTCGCGCCAAGCCGCCAAGAGGCCAAGATGATAGAGCCCGACGGCGAGCTCGACGCAGCCGCTCGACGCATTGTTGATGTCGCCTTCAATCTTCACCGGGCCGTTGGCCCGGGATTATTGGAAACGGCGTATGAGACGCTGTTGGCCAGCAAACTTGCTCAGGCTGGTTTCGACGTGCAGCGCCAAGTATCCATCGATGTGGTTCTTGACGGCATAAGTTTGCCTTCGGCGTTTCGGATCGACATTCTGGTCAATCGTGCGGTCGTCATTGAAGTGAAATCGACGGAAAAGACACTTCCGGTTCATTCCAAACAATTGCTGACCTATATTAGGCTCGGTAATTTTCCGATCGGCTTCGTCGTCAATTTTGGAACCGCGATGTTCAAGGACGGAATAAGACGACTGATCAACAGCGACGCGCTCTTGGCATCTTCGCGTCTTGGCGCGAACCAATAAAAGTGCGCAAACCAATCCCCCCATCCGGCATGCCGAGCCGTGAGCAAATCCTCGATTTTGTCGCGTCGTCGCGTGACCCGGTTGGCAAGCGCGAAATCGCCAAGGCCTTTGCGCTGAAAGGGCACGACAAAATCACGCTCAAGGCCCTGCTGAAGGATATGGCGGAGGAAGGGCTGATAGAGGGGTCAAAAACCGCCTTTCACAGGGCGGGCGGCCTGCCAAAGGTAACGGTGCTGCGAATTGCCGATATTGACGGAAGTACACCGGTTGCCGTGCCCGAAAAATGGGAGGCGACAGGGGTGCCGCCGCCCCGGGTCATGGTCGTTGAAAAGGGGCGACGCGGCGCGCTCGGCATCGGCGACAGGATATTGGCGCGCGTCGAAGCCGCCGGTGCGGGCTACCGCGCCCACCCGATGCGCAAGCTGGAGGCAGGCCCCGAGACATTGGTCGGTGTCGTGGCCGATGAACCCGGGCATGATGGCAAGCCGACGCTGTGGCTGCGATCGGTCGACAAGCGCCAGCGCCGCGACTGGTTGATCAGCGATGCCGCAGGGGCAAGGCCGGGCGATGTCGTACTCGCCGCCATTGCTGGCCGTCCGCCGCGCCAGACGGTGCGCGTGACGGAGCGTCTGGGCGATGCGCTGGCCCCGAAATCGCTCAGCCTCATCGCGATCCATAAATTTGGACTGCCGCATGTGTTTTCTGAGGAACTCGAGGCGGAGGCTGCGCGCGTTGCGCGGCTGACCCTCGACGATCCGGTGCGGGAGGACCTGACGGCGGTCCCCATCGTCGCCATAGACCCGGCCGATGCGCGTGATCATGACGACGCGATCTGGGCAGAAGCCGATGACGACCCAGCCAACCCCGGCGGGTTTCGGGCCATTGTCGCCATTGCCGACGTCAGTTTTTATGTGCGACCCGGCAGCCTGCTCGATCGGGAGGCGCGCAAGCGCGCCAATAGCGTCTATTTCCCCGACCGCGTCGTGCCCATGTTGCCGCACATTTTATCGTCCGGGGCCTGTTCGCTGAAAGCGGGGGAGGATCGCGCTGCGCTGGTCGCCCATTTGCGCATTGCGGCCAAT
>CAZAWL010000133.1:0-6229 GCA_964488705.1 uncultured Sphingopyxis sp. | reverse complement strand
GGCGCGCAAAGAAAAAGGACCGTCGGGTCAATCCCGACGGCCCTTTCACATGGTCAGCGATCGGAGGTTTGCCCCCGGAACGCCTTGGAGCCTGATCGTCTTTGCTAGAAGCGACACTCGCTTCACGCAAAGACGTGAATCAGGCTCTGGCAAAGGTTTAGACCATGATTCACGTCTTGCGATGTCTGATCGCAAGACGATCATGGTCTTGCGCGGGTTTAGCCGCGCACGCTCCGTTGGAACCTGACCGACCTCACTACTGAACCATGAGACATCGGATCACCTCCTTTCGCTTGTTGATAGGGCATGTGCGCACTCCTTGCTCCGTCGCGGCACAATGCGAAAGTGAATCAACATGTCGTGGAGTGCAAGCCCCAAAATCGCATAGATGCGGTGTGCCCGCGAAAAAATCAGCCATGACCGCTTGAAATTAACATCTTTGTCAGTAATTCTGACGCAGTCCGCGTTGTTGCTTATCGACAGGAGCCATCATGACTGCGCTTGCGACGAGTTTTGAAGCCAATCCCCACTGGCTGCCCGCACTGCCGGCCAATGCTCTCGACCATATTCCGGGCGAAAATGGTTGGCCGATCGTCGGCAACACCGTCAAATTGCTGCGCGACCCCGCCAGTTTTGGCCGGATGATGCATGACAAATATGGCGCGGTCTTCCGCAACTATGCCTTTGGACTGCGCACGGTCCAGCTCGCCGGACCGGAGGCGATGGAACTGGTCCTGTTTGACCGCGACAAGATATTTTCGTCGGAACAGGGCTGGGGCCCCGTGCTCAACCTGCTGTTCCCGCGCGGTTTGATGCTGATGGACTTTGAAAAGCATCGTGCCGACCGCAAGGCATTGTCGATTGCCTTTAAACCCGAGCCGATGCGCCATTATGCCGACAGCCTGAACGAAGGTGTGGCGGCGCGCATCCCCGAATGGTCGGCGGCAACGGCCAATGGCCAGCCGTTGAAATTCTACCCGGCGATCAAACAGCTGACGCTCGACCTCGCGGCGACCAGTTTCTTGGGCATCCCCTGGGGCCCGGATGCGGAAAAAATCAACCAGGCCTTTGTCGATATGGTGCAGGCGTCGGTCGGCGTGGTGCGCCGCCCGCTGCCATTTACCGCCATGGGTCGCGGGGTCGCCGGTCGCAATTATCTGATCGACTATTTCACGCCGATGGTGCCGCAGCGGCGGTCGTCCGACGGGCAAGACATGTTCACCCAATTTTGCCAGGCGCGCGATGAACAGGGCAATTATCTGCCCGTCGATGCGATCGTCGACCACATGAATTTCCTGATGATGGCGGCGCACGACACGATCACCAGCAGTGTGACGTCGATGGTCTGGCTGCTGGCCAAACATCCGGAGTGGCAAGAGCGCCTGCGTGAGGAAATGTTGTCGGTCGCGCCCGCAGGGCAGGGTGTCGGCCACAATGCCCTGAACGATCTGGAATTGACCGAGATGGCGTTCAAGGAGGCACTGCGCATGATCCCGCCGGTGCCGAGTCTGCCGCGCCGTGCGCTCAAGGATTTCACGTTCAAAGGCTATACTATTCCTGCCGGCACGAATGTCGGGATCAGTCCGGCCGGTACGCACAAGTCGGCGGATTATTGGCCCGACCCCGATCGTTTCGACCCCATGCGCTTTACTCCGGAGGAAGTGCGCAAGCGTCACAAATATGCGTGGGTGCCGTTTGGCGGCGGTGCGCATATGTGCCTGGGGCTGCACTTTGCCTATATGCAGGCGAAGATCGTGCTGCACCATTTGTTGACCACGCACCGGGTGTCGGTGCGGGCGGGCTATGAACCCAAATGGCAGATGTTCCCCATCCCGCAGCCGCGCGACGGGTTGCCGGTGACGCTGGAACGGCTCTGATCCGGCGCTTGCGGCAGAGCGGCAGGCGCGCCATGGCGTGTGCATGGTCCGCCGTCGCCATAGCCTGAACCGATCCGCCGCGCTGGGCTGGACCGTGGCGCTCATCGCTGTCCTCGCGCTCGGTTTGTGGCTGGCGCGTCATCCACAGCATAATCCGTGGGCCGCGCTCGACTTGGCCGACCCGGTCGGAATGGCCACCGTGCGAAAGCTGTCGGGGCTGGTTGATGACGGTGCCCGCTGTCAGCAGATGCTGCGTGATGCCGATATCGCGTTTGAACCAGTCGCCCCGGCGGGTAGCGGCCAGTGCCGCGCCGAAGGCCGCACGCAGATGGACGCGTCGGCGCTGGGTGGCGTGACGCTGTCGCCGGCAGGCGCGGCGCCACGCTGTGTCATCAGCCTGTCACTGCATCTGTGGGTGCGCGACGTGGTGCAGCCTGCGGCGATGCGCCACCTCGGCCGCCAAGTCGTCGGCATCGACCATCTGGGCACTTATAATTGCCGCGTGATTGCCGGAACCGACCGGCAGAGTGAACATGCCACTGCCAATGCGATCGACATTGCCGCATTCATCCTGAACGACGGGCGGCGGGTGACCGTGCGCGACCATTGGGATGCGCGCGACGGCCGCAGCGCCTTTCTGCGCGGGGTGCGTGACGGGGGCTGTGACGTGTTCGCGACTGTGCTGTCACCCGATTACAACCGCGCGCATGCCGACCACCTGCATCTCGATCAGGCGCGGCGGGTGGCGGGCTGGAGCGTGTGCCGGTGAACCGGCACTAGACCGTGTTCGATTTTGATTGAATCACAATCGCGGTCCAGTGTCCTTGTTTTCCGCGATTTCCAAGCCGTTCGGTGGGTCCACCTCACTCGCAATCGCTCTGGCGCTTCAGACGGTAAAACTTTCGCCGCAGCCGCAGGCGCCCTTGGCATTGGGGTTGTTGAACACAAAACCCGCGCTGAAATCATCCTCGACCCAGTCCATCGTCGATCCGACGAGGTAGAGCACCGATGCGCCGTCGATGAAAAATGAGCCCCCCGGTGTTTCGATGCGTTCGTCAAAGGGGTTGGCTTCGGCCACATAATCGACCGAATAGGCAAGGCCGGAACAGCCCCGCCGCGGGGTGGAGAGCTTTACGCCGATGGCGTCGGCGGGCGCCTGTGCCATCAAGGCGGTGACGCGCGCCTGTGCCGCCGGCGTCAACGTGACCGCGGCCGGGAGCGGGCGGCGGCTTTTGGTTTCCGTGGTCATTACAACATCCCCAGTTCGAGCCGCGCCTCGTCGGTCATATTCGCCGGGGACCAGGGCGGGTCCCAGACCAGGTTGACCTCTGCATCGCCCACGCCGGGCACCGCGCCCACGCGCAATTCAACCTCGCCGGGCATCGATTCTGCGACGGGGCAGTGCGGTGTCGTCAGCGTCATGGTGACGAGCGCATGGCCGTCATTGATCTCGACGCCATAGATGAGGCCGAGGTCATAGATGTTGACGGGGATTTCCGGGTCGTAAATTTCCTTGAGCGCGTCGATCACCGCCGCCTGAAGGTCGCCACCGGGTGCATCATCGGCAATGTCGGCGGGCTTTTCCGCAAGGAACCCGGCGAGGTAATCGCGCTTGCGTTCCAACTTGTCGGGCGCCGTTTCGACATCGCTGACCCGCGCCTTGGGCGGCGGCGTGACGCTGTCGACGACTTCGGTCGTAAAGCCTGGTTCGTCGGTCATCCGAAAATGCTCCTTACGCGGCCCAACGCGCCGATCAGGGCGGCAACGTCGCCAACATCATTATAAAGGCCAAAGCTGGCGCGGACCGTCGCGGCCACGCCGAGGTGATCCATCAACGGCTGCGCGCAATGATGGCCGGCGCGGACGGCCACGCCCGCTTCATCCAATATGGTGCCGACATCGTGCGGGTGCACGCCGTTCATGGTGAAAGAAATGATGCCCGCCGCATCCTCAGGCCCGAACAGCGTGATGCTGTTGATGCCGCTCAACGCCGTTCGTGCCTCGCTCAACAGCTCGGCCTCATGCCGCGCGATGGCGTCCAGTCCGATCGTATCGACATAGTCGATGGCGGCGTGCAGCCCGATCGCTTCGATGATGGCCGGCGTTCCTGCCTCAAACCGGGTGGGCGGCGCGGCATAGCTGGTCTGATCAAAGGTAACGCGGTCGATCATCGATCCGCCGCCCTGATAGGGGGGCATCGCATCCAGCAGTTCGCTGCGCGCCCACAGCGCGCCGATGCCGGTGGGTCCGTACAGCTTGTGCGCTGAAAACACATAGAAATCGCAATCGAGCGCGGTCACGTCGACCGCCATACGCGGCACCGCCTGACAGCCGTCGAGCAACAATTTGGCGCCGACACCATGGGCGATTTCCGCCGCGCGCCGGGCATCAACAACCGACCCCAGCGCATTGGAAACATGGGCGAAAGCCACCAGCGCATGGTCGGTTGTCAGCATCGCTTGCGCCGCTTCGAGGTCGATGCGGCCATCGTCCGTCAGCGGACAGACATCAACTTGCCAGCCTGCCAGCTGCCAGGGGACGATGTTGCTGTGATGCTCCAGCGTGGAGAGTAGGACACGCCGCCCCCGCCCGGCCACGCCGGCATAGCAATGGGCGACGAGGTTGATCGCCTCTGTCGCGCCGCGCGTAAAAACAATCTCATCCTCCCGCCCGCCGAGAAAGGTCGCCACGCGCCGCCGCGCCGCTTCATAGGCGAGCGTCATGTCCGCAGAGCGCTGATACACGCCGCGATGGACGGTGGCATAGTCTGCGCCGCCTGCTCGCATCATGGCGTCGAGCACGATTTGCGGTTTTTGGGCGGTCGCGGCGGTGTCGAGGTAATGCCAGTTATTGGCCAGGCCGGGGAAATCATCGCGCAGTGGGTTTGTCGCCAGAGCGCCGCCCTCACTTTCCCAGCGAGCTAATGCCCGGTTCGTTGGTCGCGCGATGTTCATACCAGCGCCCCCAATTTTTCCAGAGCCGCCGCAGTCAGCCGTTCGCTATCGCTGGCACCATCAAACACGCCCGCGACAAAGGCCTGCAACATCAGTTTTTTGGCGTCCGACGGGGTCAGTCCGCGCGACTGGAGATAGAATAGCCCGTTGGCGTCGAGCTCGCCGATCGCACAGCCATGCGCGCATTTCACATCATCGGCATAGATTTCGAGCTGCGGCACCGCGTTGGCGGTCGCCGTCCGGTCGAGCAGCATCGCCTTTACATCCTGTTCGCTGTCGGTGCCATCGGCGCCGCGCGCCACCGCGACCTTGCCGAGATAGGTCACGGTGCCTTGATCGGCCGCGACAGAGCGCACCAGCTGCCGCGACGTCGCATTGCCCTCGACATGCGTCACGGTGGTCACCAGTTCCTGCGTCGCGCCGCCGCCGGCAATCTGGACGACGCCCAGCGAAAAATCCGCGCCATCATGGCATGTGGCGTTGATCGCCACCCGGCCATAGCGCTGTGCCACATTCAACACGCACAGGTGAAGCCGTGCGCCCGCTGCCAGCGTGATCGCAAAATCATGCACGCCATCCTTGGCAATCACGGCCAACGCGCGCTCAACGCCGGGTCCGATCGTGATGATGTCCGCAGGCGGCACCGGCCACAGCGCGGCCAGCGCCTCTATGTCGGCATACCGAAACGCTTCATCGCGCCGGGTGGGGAGGGCGAGCGCGGTCAAGCCGCGAGTTCCTTATAACCGTCCCGCTCCAGCTCATGCGCCAGTTCCGGGCCGCCTGTGCGGGTGATGCGGCCGTCGGCCAGCACATGGACAAAATCGGGCTGCACATAATCGAGCAGGCGCTGATAGTGCGTGATCAGCAACACCGCCTTGTCGGGTGTGCGCATGATGCGGTTGATGCCATCGCCGACGACGCGCAGCGCGTCGATATCAAGGCCGCTGTCGGTCTCATCAAGGATAGCGAGGGCGGGGTTGATGATGCCCATCTGTACCATCTCGTTGCGCTTCTTCTCGCCGCCCGAAAAGCCGACATTCACCGGGCGCTTGAGCATCTCCATGTCCATGCCCATCGCGTCTGCTTGGGCCCGCGCGATTTTCAGGAACTCGCCGCCCGACAGCGGCTCCTCGCCGCGATGCTTGCGCTGGGCATTGAGCGCCTCACGCAGGAATTGCACGTTCGATACGCCGGGGATTTCGACGGGGTATTGAAAGCCCAGGAACAGACCGGAGGCGGCGCGTTCATGCGGGTCAAGGGCGAGCAGATCTTTCCCGTTGAAGGTAACTGACCCGTCGGTCACTTCATAGCCGGGGCGCCCGCCGAGCACATAGGACAGGGTGGACTTGCCCGCGCCATTCGGCCCCATGATCGCATGGATTTCGCCCGCATTGAGCG
>CAZAWL010000132.1:0-6233 GCA_964488705.1 uncultured Sphingopyxis sp. | reverse complement strand
CAATATCTGGGCCATGCTGGCCGGGTTGACGCCGCGTTTGGCGCAGTGGTTGAATACCCCGTCGAACCAGCCGTAAAAAGACCGCAAATCGGCGTCCGACTGGACATAGGGCGTATGCCCGACCGCCAGAGAGGGCGAGTGGAACGACATGTTGAGGACACGGGCCCCTTCGTCCAGCGCCGCATCGATCATGCGGATCGCATAAGGCAGCGGTGTCCCCTCCGGCGTCAGCGCGACCCGCGTGGACATGTCGAGCCGGCTGATCAGGCTGCGCACGAAATTGTTGGTCGCGCTGGCCTTAAAGACGGTTTTCCTCAGCCGCCCGGCCCAGCCGACAAAATAGGTGCTGAGCGGTAGCTCAAGCAGGCGGCGCTCCGCATCGGTCCAATATGGCTGGTTGATTGCGTTGGTGAAATCCGGACCGCCATCGGCGCTATAGTCGAACAGCGGTCGTACCGAACTGTCACATTTATAGCCTTCGGCCACCAGGATCGCATAGCTGTTTGGACCAATGCCATAGCGCCCGGCACGATAGGCCTGCGGCCGCACGCCAAACGCCGATTCGACCGCTGCGGTGATCGAGCGTATTTTCAACTGTTCGATTTCCGCGTCCAGATTGCCGACATAGCTGTTGTGACGATTCACGCGTTCGACAAAGGGTGGTGTGACCCAAGGATGGAGGTGGACGCCAACCTCGGCGGTCCCCGCGTCCACGCCTGCGCCGATGGCGGCCACCGCACTCGCGGATTGGGCTATGGGCAGATCGACATAATAGATCGGGCAGACACCGGCCGATTCGAAAAAGCGTTGCCCCTCGACCAAGGCAGTGGCCGCTCGCACGTCATGTTCGTGACGCGAAAATTTTTCGTCCCAGTCAAATTCCTCTTCGGTATCCACCGACACCGAAAATCTCACCCCAAAGGAATCGTCGAATTTAACTAGATCGGTCATTCGGCCCCTGTCCGCTGCTAACCCATCCCCCTATGCAGGGCAACCCTCGCGGGGCACGGTCAAGGCCGATGGCCGGCACGCCACGGGCATTTACCCTGCCAAAATTTCGAGTGATATCAGCGGCAACCGCAGGGTGAGTGAATTGGCCGTGGTCCGCAACTCGCCGCCATGCAGCTCCGCCAACTGCGCACAAAGCCGCGTCCGGAACTGGCGATCAAACAGATTGGCATCAGCACAAGCGGTCGCGGATTGCTTGCCCTGTGGTGTCGGTTGCACCGCGCCTCCCACCGTCGAGGTTGCGGCCTGACCAACGACGAACTCCACCGCATCGCCACGTGCGGTCCTGCGCAGCCGTACCTCCAACGCTGACGCCGAGTCGGTCAGATATTCGGCACACCGCAACACACGGCTGATCATGACATCGGCTTCGGTACCCGACATCGCGACCAGAAATGGGGGTTGTGCCGCTTGGGCCGGATTGGCCGCTTCGATCGTGGGTTCCGCACAGCCGAGTTGGCGGCAGACCTCCTTCGCCCGTTCGGCAAGGTCGCATGACCCACCGGCCACTTCGAGCCGCCCGGCATCCAGCTTTGCGGCCAGCTCTATATCCTCCAATGCCAGCGTCAGATGACGCGCATCATCGAGGATGCCGGCAGCGACCGCGCGGTAGGGTTCGCTGACAGGCCCGAAAAACTGGCCATGGATAAGCTGGGAAAATCCACTGATCGCGTTCAGCGGCGACCGCAGTTCGTGAACCAGTTGACGCATCCCGTCGGCCCGATTGTCGACATCATTCTGGGCGCTGGCCGACCATGCCGGGTCACCTGCCTTGGCTGGTTGCCGCAATGACCCCGAATAGCCGATGAAGCGGCCGCTGGCCCGGTCGAACTCCGGGTCTGCGTCGAACAGCCAGAAATCCATCGCACCTGACCCGCCGGGCAGCGCCAGTCGTCCATCGCGGATGGGGGCCCGCTTGGCAAACGCCCTGGCGACGCCGGCGTCACAGCCTGCCTCGGTCGGCGGTGCCGGGTGGCGCAGCGACAGCCCGACAAATTGGGCCCGGTTCAGGCCGGCGACGGCGCGCAGCACCCCCTCCGCATCGAACCGCAAAGCACGAATATCGTCACCGCCCTGCCCGCCCTGCCCGCGTTGCGCGCGAAAACGGTCGATACGCTGCACCAGCTCCGCAATATTGTGTGTGCGAACACTCGTCGCGTCCGCCGGGTCGTCGATTTCAGCAGCGCCTGTGGTGCGGTCTTCGTCGTTAACGGCAACGCTTTCCGGCGCGACCTGTGCCGATTCAGTGCGCATGTCCGACAGGGCAAAATCAGCGGCGTCATAGTGGTGCAATGCCCAGCGCAGCGCTGCCGAATTGTTGCTGCGCTGACGCAGACGGCTGCGGCCAACCGGCCCCAGTTGCGGCACGACCAATTGCCAGCCCGCGTCATCCAGCCCGGCGGCATCGACTGCTGCAACGGCAACCGTCGGGCTGTCATTGGCCAAAAAGGCAATGAGGGGGGCAAATGTACACCGGTTGGCCACCGCGCGGACGGACTGTGCACGCATTGCCACCGGAACATGCGGCCGGACACTGGCCAGCGCGGCCAACGTGCGCGCGGCACGCTGTTCGTCGAGCTGTGCGCCGGTTTGCGCCAGCAAGTCGAGCAATTGATGCCAGATCGCCACCCGTCCGGAAGGGAGGGTCGGGTCAATCTGGGCAATCGTCTCCAACCTGTCGTCGAACCTCACGGCCGGCATTTCCCCAACAGCCTGTTCCCGAACGGAGTGGCATGATTGGCAACCGGATATCGTGAATCCGGCATTTGCGATAGTCGGCACGGAACGGCCGTCGCATTGTGGGACAATTGCAATTCGCAGAAATATAATTATAAAAAGCCGCGCAATGCAGGATGGATAATTGCATGACTATTGGCAAATTTGACCCGATCGATGTTCAGATCTTGCGTGAATTGCAAGATGATGGACGCATGACCAATGTCGAGCTGGCCCAGCGTGTCGGCCTCACCGCGCCGCCCTGTTTGCGCCGCGTACGATCGCTCGAAGAAGGCGGGGTTATCAAGTCATACCATGCCCATATCGACCCGGCACAGCTGGGGTTCGGGATAACGGTGTTCGCGATGGTCAGCTTGCGCAGTCAGGCCGAATCGGACCTGGAGGCATTTGAACTGCACGTCGCGAGCCTGCCGGAGGTTCGCGAATGCTATATGCTGAACGGGGAAATTGACTTCATTCTCAAGATTGTCGCCCGCGACCTTCAGAGTTTTCAGCGATTCTTGACGTCCCATCTGACGGCGGCACCCAATGTGTCCAGCGTCAAGACATCGCTGACGATCCGTCAGTCCAAGCAGGCTTTTGGCGTACCTATTTCCGCCGGCTGAGCAGAACCGGCGCAACATGCGCCGGCCCCGCCCAAAGGGTCATCAGGATGCCGTTGCTGCCGGCGGTGTTTCCGTGGCTGCGGCGGGCGCTGCAGCGGGTGCGGCAGCGGGTAAACGCGTCCGCGCATAGGCCCGCCACAATCTGGCGACCAGCCCGCGTTCCAGACCGGTCACGCGATCAAAGGATTCGATCGCACCGGTGACGTTGCCCGCAGCGAGGCGGACCATCCCGATCCGGGTGTGCAGCAGGTCCGTATTTGCACCATTTTTGGTTAATGCCAGCGTGTACATTTGTTCCGCCTTGGCGAAATCATCATAGCTGTAATAGGCATCACCGACCACTTGCGCCAAACGCGCATCGGGCGACGCCATCGCACGCCTTTCGGTGCCGGGCAGCGATGAACGGTCATCGGCCAGCTTGGAGTTTTGGCTCGTCACGATCTCGTCAAAGGTCGGATCATTGCCGGATGCGGGGATGACGCCCGCTGACCGACCAGCGGCGATGACACGCAGCGCCTCATTCGGCAGGCCGTCCTCGACAACATTGCCGACATATTCGAGGTAGAACCGACGCTCATTAATCGCCTGCGCCGTCGACAACATGCGAAGCAGGTCGGTTGTGCGCCCCTTATCCTCGTCCCCGACCCGCAAGATTGCGGATGCGGCAAGGCGGTAATTTACCGCGGTTGGATAGACTTCCGCCCGTTCGATCAGCACCGCGGCGAGGCCGGGATTATTTTCCGCCTCCTGCAATGACCGGGCATAGATGCCGTAAAATTCGTCAGTGGCCTGACGTCCGGCGGCACGCAGTTCCGCAATCCGTGCGAGCGCATAGGCATCGCCGTCCGCCGTCTGATTGGCGCGATACAGGGCATCGAGCCGCAACAGGTCAAGGCCTTCGGTCGTCGCGCCAGCAGCCAATGCCTCGGCAATGCGTTGGGCGGCCTTGGCATAATCGCGCAAATTATAGGCGAGCTGACCCGCCGCCACCAGGGAGGGCACGCGCTGCGCCTCCGGAATACCGCCGGAGCTGATCATCCCTTCGAGCGCGACCTGCTGTTTTGCAGGGTCACGTTGCGCGGATGCGATACGGAACATCGTTTGCGATACGAGGTAGAGTTCATAGGGCGACGCCGCCAATGCGCGCAGCCCCTCTATCCCGGCTTCCGCCGTGGCAAGGTCGGATGCCTGAATGGCGGCATTAATGGGGTTAAATGCCGCAGCAAAGGGCCGGCTGACAGACGGGGTGGCCGGTGCAGCTGCCTCGGCATTACCGCGGTTGCGGCGATTGCGTTCCTGTGCCGTCGCATCGGCGGCTACCATCGCTGACAGCGACAGGGCGGCAGCGGCGCAACCGATAAAATAGGCAACCCTCTTCGTCATCTTTTCATCTCCCTTGGGTGGCACAACCACCCATAGCCAAAATCTCCGGCGAGGCTTTAACCCGTTCTGGCGAAAACTTCCAGTCGCCCGGCCGATGCCCGGCGCACTAGGCAGTGGGCGATGAATGCGAGTTGAAGCGGCCATTCACCATCCGCAAATTCCCGCGTTCCCAACCAGATTAACCATGCTATGACGTCTTCATGGGGAATGGACGCAAAATCGTCGGCATCAGGCCGCATGAGGGGGACCGGGCTGATACCCCGGTCGATGCTTTGGTCGACGCCGCTGTCGGTCAAGCGGCGGAACCGCTGCTGCCGCAGGACGCGGCGATGCCGCCCGATCCTGATCCGGAACTGCACATCGATGCCGCAGAGACCGGCGGTTTTTGGTTGCCTGACGATGTGTCGGAGGCTGACGACACCCGTTTCCCCTGGGTCGGCTCCCTCTTCGTCATCGTGGCGCTGGCATGGGGCGGGTTTCTGACGTGGAGCAAGAGCGGCGCCTTCACCCGGCTGCCATCCCTTGAGCAATGGCCAATCCTGGCCATGGCCTTTTCCGCTCCCCTCGCCCTCTTGGCACTGTGCCTGTTGCTGTTCGATCGCGGGTCGGAACGCTCGCACCGCCGCCATTTGCGTACGCTGGCCGCATTGCGGCGTGAGCAATCCTTGTTGGGCGACAGGTTGGCTCTGATCGACGGGCTGTGGCGCGATGCGCAGTCTCAGCTCGTCGCACGGAGCGAAGCGTTGCAGCAGGAATCGACCCGCGCAGCAGCCAGTGTCACCGAAGCGGTCAGCATCCTCGATGACCGTATGCACAAGACGGTTATCCAGTCGGCCACGATCAACCAGCAAGCCGAAAAAGCACAGCGCGCCATGGATGCCTTGCTCGTCGCGCTCCCCAAAATTGAGGAGGTTGGCGTCCGCGCCACCGAAGCGATGCGCGAATCGGGTCAGTTGGCCTATCAATATGGCGGCCAGCTCGAAGCCCAGATCGCTGCGGTCAACCACGAGTCCGGCGAAGCACAGCGCGCATTGTCCGCCGCGCAACAACAGATCGGCGATGAAATAACCGCCTTTCAACGCATGGTCGACGCCGCCGAAGCCAATGCGGCGCGGCTGGCAAGCGGCGTTGCGGCGACGATTGCGGAACAACAGCAATCGGCGCTTGGTTCCGTCGCGTCGCTGCGGAGTGAACTCGACGCCGCGCGTCAGACCAGCATCGACATTCAGGCAGCGATCAGCGCTGCCGGGGAAGCCGGTTCGGCGGCGTCGGCGGCGCTGGCGCAGGCCGCCGCTGCCATCGACCGCCAGGTGCGCGACATTGAAAGCCGCTTTGACGAAGGCGCGCGGGCCATGTCGGCGCGACTGGCCGCGCTCGATGACGACATCGCCAAACTCGATCTATCGGGCGAAGCGGCCACCGGCTCGGCCGAACAATTCGCGGCGCGGGCCGATGCAGTCGTGCTGACGCTGCATGAAATTCGTCAGGAAATCGACGTCT
>CAZAWL010000131.1:0-6306 GCA_964488705.1 uncultured Sphingopyxis sp. | reverse complement strand
CAAGGATTTCGCGCCGCTGGCCGGCCGTGACATCCGTCTGACGGCACGTGCAAGTTTTTAACCGATCAGCCCGTCGCGGGTTTCATGGTGCGTTCAGACGGTGCTCGCTAGCACCGCCTGATCAGATTGGGAGAATGTCATGATTCGCCGCATTACAGCATTGGCCGTTTTGATCCTGCTCGCCGGATGCAACACCATTGCGGGCATCGGGCGAGACGTCCGATCGGCCGGCGACACGATCGAGGATGCCGCCGACTGACGGCCTGCACGCTCAGCCTGTCGCCTCGGCTTTCTTGCGGCGGCGCGTCAGCCAGATCGCGGCCAGTGCGCTTTCGTATAGCAGGCACAGCGGCACCGCGAGCAATAGCTGGCTGATGACGTCGGGGGGCGTAAAAACGGCGGCGATGGCAAAGGCACCAACAATCGCATAACGGCGCGCGCTGGTGAGCTGTTCATAGGTCACGATGCCGCTGCGTTCGAGCAGCATCAGCAGGATCGGCAGCTGAAAGGCAATGCCGAACGCCAGGATGAACTGCATCACAAAGTCGAGATAATTGCCGACGGCGGGCAACGCCTCTTGGGCAACGCCGCCGACATCGCCCTGAAACCCCAACAAAAATTTGAGTGCGATGGGAATGGCAAAGAAATAGGCGAGGCCCGCCCCCATCCCGAACAGCACCGGCGTCGCCAGCAGAAATGGCAGAAGGGCGCGCTTTTCGTTGCCATAGAGGCCGGGCGCGACAAATCGCCATATCTGCGTCGCGATGACCGGAAAGGCGAGCATGAAGGCCGCAAATAACGCGACCTTCAGTTGCACGAAAAATGCCTCGAACAGCTGCGTGTAAATGACCCTCTGCTGTCCGGCGGCGAGCAGCGGCTGCACCAGCACCCCGAAAATTTCGTTGGCAAAGTAAAAGGCGACAAAGAAGCAGACCGCCAGCGCAGCGACCGCCCATAACAGGCGGCGGCGCAGCTCTATCAGATGGTCGAGCAACGGCGCCCGCGACGCCTCTATCGCCGCTTTGTCCGGGTCCGCGTCAGACGCAGAGGGGTCGATAGTCGCCTGCTGCGGCTCGCCTGACATCACGCGGCGCCTTGGGCCGGATTGCTGGCAGCGGCTGCGCTGTCGGCGGATGCCGCTTCGGCAGTGCCTGGAGATGCTGCCGGGGCGGGCGGACCAACCATGGGTGCGGGCAGCATCTGTGGCGGGTTGCCGTTGGCGGTCGGCGGTGCGCTGCTGATATCGGGGTAGGCGCGCATAATCTCCTCATTATGTGCGCGCCACTTGGCCTCCATCTCCTCCAGCTCTGCCTCGCGCATCATGGTGTCGAGGCCGGAGCGGAAATGCCGGGCCATGCCGCGTGCCTTGCCCACCCATTTGCCGACAAAGCGCATGGCCTTGGGCAAATCCTTGGGGCCGATCACCAGCAACGCGATGATCGCCAACACCAGCATCTCGGTTGGTGCAACGTCAAACATGGCTCGCTCTGGTCAGCGCCCGCCGCGCAAGGTCACGCGCGGTCGGCCTCTCGTGTTTCGGTGGTGACCGGCGCATCGCTGGCCGGGCGGGCGTCAAGCCGCGCCTGCGGCGTCGCCGCAGAGGCCTGATCATCGTCAGCCATGCCCTTTTTGAAGCTTTTGATTCCTTCGGCGACGTCACCCATCATTGAAGAAAAGCGTCCCTTGCCAAACAGCAGGAGGACGAGAACGCCAACGACGAGCCAATGCCAGATGCTCATGCTACCCATAAAATTTCTCCTGATCGAACCCCCTATCTAGGGGCCATCGCTGCTGCTTTCCAGTTCCTCGTCCGATTCGCCCATCATCAGCGATTCCATCGCAGCATCGACCGGGTCGAGCAGACCCGCCGCGCGCAGGTCATCAATGCCAGGCAAATCCTTACGGCTGGCGAGACCGAAATGGATGAGGAAGGCGTCGGTGGTGCGATAGATCAGCGGGCGTCCGGGCACATCGCGCCGGCCGGCCGGGCGGATCCACCCCGCCTCCATCAATACGTCGAGCGTGCCCTTGGCCGTCTGAACGCCGCGAATCGCCTCTATTTCCGCGCGACTGACGGGTTCCTGATAGGCGATGATGGCCAGCACTTCGGTCGCCGCGCGCGACAGCCGGCGTGGCTCCTCACGTTCGCGCCGCAACAGGTGCGCCAGATCACCCGGCGTCTGGAACTGCCAGTTGCCGCCGCGTTCGACCAGTTCGATGCCGCTGCCGGCGTGCCGCGCCTGAATGGACCGGAGCGCCGCACGCACATCACCATCGCCAACATAGGCGGCGATATCGGCGATGTTCAGGGCCTCTGTGCTCGCGAACAGCGCAGCTTCGACGCCGCGTTCAAAATCGTCAATCAATTGGGTCATGCCGGCACCGCTTTAACATAAAGCGGCGCAAAGGCCGATTCCTGTTGCAGGTCGATGCGCCCGGTGCGCGCCAGTTCCAGCGCCGCGACAAAGCTCGACGCCAGCGCCGACCGTCGCAGCTCCCCCGAATAATCAGGCGGCAGAAAGCTGATGAGGTCGCGCCAGTCGATCGCCGCACCGATCAGCCGTTGCAACCGTTCGAGCGCGGCGTCGAGCGTCATCACCGCGCGGCGTTCGACGACGTGCATGGCGGGGGCGGTGCGCGCCTGAACCACGCCATAGGCTTGAATCAGCTCGAACAGGCTGGCGTCCCAGGCGCGGCGCTTTATCACGCGCAGCCCCTCCGGCGCGCCACGCACAAACACGTCGCGCCCCAAACGGTCCCTCGCCATCAGCCGCGCACCGGCGTCGCGCATAGCCGCCAGCCGTTGCAGCCGCAATTGCAGACGCATCGCCAATTCTTCGGGGCTGGGGTCAGCCTCCGGATCTCTCGGCAGCAACAGCGAAGATTTCAACAGCGCCAGCCACGCCGCCATCACCAAATAATCGGCCGCCAGTTCGACGCTGAGGTCGCGCGCGGTTTCGATGAAAGCCAGATATTGTTCGACGAGCTGCAGGATGGAAATGGCTTTAAGATCAACCTTCTGCGACCGCGCGAGGGCGAGAAGCAGATCGAGCGGCCCTTCCCACCCGTCGAGCGCGAGGCGCAACCGTTCGCCGCCGTCATCTTCGGCGTCGGGGCGGTGCACCATCGGCGCATCGGGGAACAGGTCAAAATCCAATCATCACCTCTGGATCGGCGTCTAGACGAGCGCCAGATACTGGTCTCGTCGCGCCAGCGCGGCGGCCAGCGCCGCTGCGTCGGTGGACTCGACCCGTGTGCAGCCATGCATCGCACGTTCCAGTCTGGCAAGCGCGCCGGACCCCATCGTGCCGCCAACCCGATCAGCGATTGCAGCCATATCCGCAAAATCGCCCGAACAATGGAGCGCGACATCCACCCCGGCAGCGAGCGCGCCCGCGGCGCGGTCAGCCATCGGCCCGGACAGCGCCTCCATTTCCAGCCCGTCGCTCAGCAACAGCCCGTCAAAGCCGATCATCCCGCGAATCACCTGATCGATGATGGTGCGGCTCATTGTCGCACAGGCCGCTGCATCCCACGCCTCGTATACGACATGGGCGGTCATGCCGATGCTGTGCCGAGCCAGCGCGCGACAGGCAAACAGGTCGTCCGCCAACGCGTCGGCGTCGGCCGCGACGCGCGGCAGGGCGACATGACTGTCCGTCGTCGCCCGCCCCTGACCCGGCAGATGTTTGATGACGCCCACCACACCGCCCGCCGCCAGCCCGTCGATCGCCGCGCGGGCCAGTGCCGCGACGCGCAACGGGTCGGCACCAAAGCTGCGGTCGGCGATGACCGGGTGCGCATCGCGTTGGCGCACATCGATGAGAGGCCAGCAATTGACGGTGATGCCCAGCCCCGCGAGGCAATGCGCCATCGCCTCCGCCTGTGCCGATACCGCCGCCATGGCGGATGCCGGCGCCACATCGTAAAGCGCGTCGAATTGGCGGGCGGAGGGGAATTCGGGCCAGTGCGGCGGGCGCAACCGGGCAACGGTGCC
This sequence comes from uncultured Sphingopyxis sp., assembly GCA_964488705.1. GTDB lineage: Bacteria > Pseudomonadota > Alphaproteobacteria > Sphingomonadales > Sphingomonadaceae > Sphingopyxis. The sequence continues at coordinate 2,309 of CAZAWL010000131.1, read as the reverse complement.
GCCCTCCTGATCCATCAACACCGGCAGGTCGTCACGGCCGTGCAGCGCGCGCAGGCTGTCGGTCAGGCGGCGCAGCTGTACCGGATCGTCGATATTGCGGGCGAAAAGGATATGGCCGGCCGGGTTGGCTGCGCGGAACAGCGCGGCTTCCTCAACGCCGAGCTGTGTTCCGGCCAACCCGAATATCGCCGGGGTCATCGCCCCGGTCACGGCAGGACGATGCAATTTTCCCCAGCAACTCGCAGACGGGCACACAGGTCACGCGCAGCGCTGGCAGACCCAGCCGCAGCGCGGAGCCGATAGACGGTGCGGCCATTCACCTCTGCCGCAGCGATGGTGCGGTTGACGGGGCCCAGCCATTCAAAGCGGGATTTGAGCGAATCCCACGCCCGCGCCGCTGTCGCCTCACTCGCAAATGCACCGAGCTGGATGGTCCCGCTGGTGCCGCCCGCACTCGCCGCCGGCGCCGCAGCCGCCGGTGCCGCGCGCGTGGCCGCCGGGGCCGTGCTGGTGCGTGCAGCCGTTGGCGGCGTCGCACCCGTGGTCGGGCGCGGCGTACTCGCGGCAGGGCGTGCGGCGGGGGTCACCGGGCGTTCGGGCAAGCGGTTGGGGTCGACCTGACCCACCGCAGTTTCACCTTCGGACGCGGCCACAGCCACCGTGCCGTCGCCATCAAACCGGCCGGGTTCGGCGGGTGGCGCGACCTTATAGTCGCCTTCGGGCGCGGCGATCAGCTCCCCGCGCGGACGACCGCCAACATTTTGCCACCACCACAGACCACCGACGACCACACCGATGACGACCAGTCCGGCGAGCACCAGGCCCAGCAGGCGCGACATCGAAACGCCCGATGGTTCGACATCCTCTATGGGTTCGAGCCACGGCAGCCGCTCTTCCTCTTCGATTGGCAGACCAACCGCGTCATCATTGCCCATCACCGCATCTCCTCCACCGGCTCGACGCCCATCAGCGCCATGCCGTTACGCAATATTTGCCCGATTGCGCTGGTTAAGAAAAGCCTTGCCTGTGTGGTTAACACATCGTCGGGCAGGATCGCCCGGCGCGCAGGGTCGTCATTGCCAAGATTCCACCAGGCATGGAATGCCGCTGCCATATCATTGAGGTAAAACGCGATTCTGTGAGGCTCGCGGGCCTGTGCAGCGCTCTCCACCACGCGCGGAAAGGTCGCGGCAAGCCGGGCGAGGTCAAGGTCGACTGTATCCAAACGGGACAGATCGACCGCATCACCCGGTGCGGGAACCGCAATACCCGCCTCCGCCGCACGCCGGCCAAGCGACGCGATGCGGGCATGGGCATAGTTCACGTAAAAGACCGGATTGTCCTTTGACGCCTCTACCACCCTGGCAAAGTCGAAATCCATCTGCGCCTCGGGCTTGCGGGTCAGCATGGTGAAACGCACCACGTCCTTGCCCACTTCGTTCACCATGTCGGCAATGGTGACGAAATTGCCGCTTCGCTTCGACATCTTGGCCGGCTCGCCATCGCGCAGCAACTGCACCATTTGCACCAGCTTCACATCAAAGGGTATTGGCTTGCCTTGCCCTTCGGACAAAGCCGCGACGGCGGCCTTTATGCGTTTGACGGTTCCGGCATGGTCCGCGCCCCAGATGTCGATCAGTTCGTCCGCGCTCTCCGCCTTTTGCATGTGATAGGCAAGGTCGGCGCCGAAATAGGTCCATTTGCCGTCAGACTTGCGGATCGGCCGGTCCTGATCGTCCCCGAATTTGGTGCTGCGGAACAGCGGCAACTCGACCGGCTCCCAATCCTCCGGCGGCGCCTTGCCCTTTGGCGCTTCGAGCACGCCGTCGAACACAAGGTCGTGCTGACGCAGCCATGCTTCGGCGGCTTCGGGCTTGCGCGCCGCCTGCAGCGCCGCTTCTGACGAAAACAGGTCGTGGCGAATGCCGAGCAGCGCGAGGTCGGACCGGATCAGGTCCATCATCCGGTCAACCGCAAAGGCGCGGAACAGCGTCAGCCATTCGCCCTCCGGCGCAGCCGCAAAGCCATCGCCGAACGCGTCGGCGGCGGCTTGCCCGACAGGAATCAGATAATCCCCGGGGTAATAACCCTCTGGTATTGCACCGATATCCTGACCCAGCGCCTCGCGGTAGCGCAGGTGCACCGACCGCGCCAGCGTATCAACCTGACCGCCCGCGTCGTTGACATAATATTCTCGCACCACCTGATGCCCGACAAAGGCGAGCAACGTGGCGAGCGCATCGCCGACGACCGCCCCGCGACAATGGCCCATATGCATCGGACCTGTCGGGTTGGCAGACACATATTCG
>CAZAWL010000130.1:4588-6314 GCA_964488705.1 uncultured Sphingopyxis sp. | reverse complement strand
CCGACCACGGTGACCCCCGCCGCCAACTGCCCGACCAGCGCCAGACCCGACCAGCTGACCAACCTCGGCACGATTTCCGGCCCGCAGGGTGAATGGCGCAACTGTGCTTTCCCGGCGCGCTTTACCGCGACGACCGCCATTCCGCGCGTTGCCGGTGTACTCTATTCGCTGCCCGGCCGCGTCGATGTCGGCACCGACCAGGGCGCAGCCAGCACCAACAATGTCGTGACGCTGACCATCGACCCGGGCGTCACCATTTTCGGCGCAACCGGCGTATCCTTCCTCGTCGTCAATCGCGGCAACCGCATCGATGCGGTCGGCACGCCGACGCGCCCGATCGTGTTTACCGGTCGCGGCAATGTCGTCGGCACCGCCGATGATCAGACGTCACAGCTGTGGGGCGGTGTCGTCCTGCTCGGCCGTGCGCCGATCACCGACTGTCTCGCGCCGGGCGCTGCCGAAGGCACAGTCGCTTGCGAACGCGACACCGAAGGCACGTCCAACGCGCTTTATGGCGGCGCCCAGCCCGCCGACAATAGCGGCCGGTTGAGCTTTGTGCAGTTCCGTTATTCCGGATTTGTGTTGAGCGCCGACCGCGAATTGCAGGGTCTGACACCCAGCGGCGTCGGCAGCGGAACGCAGATCGACCATATTCAGGTCCACAACAGCTCTGATGACGCCATCGAAGTGTTCGGCGGCCGGGTGAACATGACCCACCTGGTGCTGACCGGCAACGAAGATGACGGGCTCGATACCGACGTCGGTTACAAGGGCAACATCCAATATGTCATCGGCGTGCATCGCGCCGGTGGTGCGGTGGGCGATTCGATGATCGAAGCGGACTCCAACGGCAATGAAAATGCCGTGCCGCGTCAGGCCGTCAACCTCACCAACTTCACCTTCATCCAGCGCAATAACGCCGCGTCCAACGCGGCAACGATGCTGATCCGCGGCGGCGCCGACTATAATATGTCGAACGGCATCGTCGTCAGCTCCGGCCTGTCCTGCTTGCGGCTGAACAGCCTGACCACGACGCAGGCAGCGGGCGCTGCCACTGATGAACTCGGCCCGCCCGTGTTCAATTCGGTGCAGATGCAATGTTCGTCGGCGCGGCCGTTCAACGGCAGCGGTGGTGTGACCGACGCGGCTGTGCAGTCGATCTTTACCGGCGGCACGAACAACAGCTTTGCCTTTACGCCGAGCCTGGTCAGCCTGTTCATCAACGGCGCCAACGAAACGGCGGTGACCGCGTTCAACGCGCGCACGGTCAGCACCTTTTTCACGCAGACCAGTTATATCGGTGCCGTCCGCGACGCCAACGACACCTGGTATGCCGGTTGGACCTGTAATTCGGCGACCGCCAATTTCGGCACGACCAGCGGCAACTGCACGGCCATCCCGACAAGCTAAGCTGCCCCCGTCAATGTCCGGGGCGGGGCGCGTCGAACGTGCCCCGCCCTCGCTATTCTCAAGACACATCGCAACGCGGACAGCCCGGTTCGCAAAGGACGACATCCCATGAAATCGCAATCCCTGCTGCGCCTGTTGTTGCTGTCCACGGCGTTGGTTGCCCCGGCCGCCCACGCCCAGACGACGACGCCTGAAGACGCGCCGGCCGCCGAGGGCGAAAGCGCCGAACCGGCCGACGCGGATGCCGGAGCCGAAAATCCCGATGTGTCGATTCCCGGTGCCGATGGTCCCGACATCATCGTGCGCGGTCGTTTTA
>CAZAWL010000130.1:0-4488 GCA_964488705.1 uncultured Sphingopyxis sp. | reverse complement strand
GATGTGTCGATTCCCGGTGCCGATGGTCCCGACATCATCGTGCGCGGTCGTTTTACCCCCAACCCCATCCGCGCCACCCCCGAAGTCGTATCGGTATTGAGCGCCGAAGACCTCGCCCGGACCGGCGAAGGCGACATTGCCGGCGCGCTACAGCGTGTCACCGGCCTGTCGGTGGTCGGCAATGGTTATGTGTTTGTCCGCGGCCTGGGCGACCGTTACTCGCTGGCGCTGCTCAACGGCTCTCCGCTGCCCAGCCCCGAACCGCTGCGCCGTGTCGTCCCGCTCGACCTGTTTCCGACCAATTTGCTCGCCTCGACGCTCGTTCAAAAGAGCTATTCGGCCAATTTTCCCGGCGAATTTGGCGGTGGTGTCATCAACCTGACGACCCGCGCCATCCCCGACGAGGATTTCCTCTCCATCGGTGGCGGCATCGGCTATGACAGCGAAACCACCGGCCAGCTGGGTTATGTCTATTTCGGCAGCCGCTCTGACTGGACCGGTTTCGACAATGGCGAACGCGACGTCCCGCCATTGCTCGCCGCAGCCTTTGCCAGCGGCCGCCCGATCCTCGAAGGCGCGGATTTCACGCGCAGCCAGCTTCAGGCCATTGCTGTCCAATTTTCTAACAGCCGCACCAGCCTGCTCCAGACCAACAATAATCTGCCGGTCAATTTTTCCGGCAATGTTACCGGCGGCCTGTCGTTTGACATTGGCGCGACGCGTCTCGGGCTGATCGCGACTGCCGGCCTGTCCAACAAATGGCGCACGCGCGATACGTTGCAGCAGACGTCGGTCAACGACGATTTGTCGGGGACGCCGCAGACCGATTTTCAGCGGGTCATCACAGACAACCGCGTCGTCGCCAACGCCATGCTCGGCGTTGGCGCGGAATTTGGCGAACACCGCCTGCGCTGGACCAGCCTGTTCATCCGCGACACGCTCAAACAGGCGCGGCTCGGCATCGGTACCGATGAAAACCAGCAGGGACGCGACATCTTGCGTCAGGACACCGCATGGTATGAGCGCCAGTTGATTGACACGCAATTGGTCGGCGAATTCGAATTCGGCCCGCTCAACCTCGACTTCCGCGGCGGCTATGCCAACTCGCAGCGCGAAGCCCCCTATGAGCGCGGTTTCACCTATGTGCGCACCAACCTGCCGACCAGCAGCGACCCGACCGGCAACCGTTTCGTCAACGACCTGGGCGGCAACCGCGGTGATGCGACCATCGCCTTTTCCGATTTGAACGAAGATCTTTGGTTCGGCGGCATCGACGCCAGCTATGAAGTGACGCCGGACATCAGCGCCACCATCGGCTATGCCTATTCCGACACGTCGCGCACGTCGGTGCGCCGCGCATTTCAGTTCCGCGCCGCCAACCTGCCCGCCGAAGTGACCCAACTGCGCCCCGATTTCCTTTTGTCCGACACGACCATTCAGGCGTTTGGAATCACATTGCTGGAAACGTCGGCGCAGGACGGCACCGCCGCCTTTGCCGCCGATCTGACGACGCACGGTGCCTATGCCCAGATTCAGGCACAGCCGGTCGCCGGCCTGTCAATCAACGCCGGTGTGCGTTATGAAACGGCCGATCAGACGGTTTTGCCGGTCGACCTGTTCAGTACCGGCAGCACGGCCATCGTGTCGACCAACCTGAGCAACGATTATTGGCTGCCAGCGCTGACCATCACCTGGGAAGCGGCACCCGACATGCAGGTCCGTTTCAATGCATCGCGCACCATCGCCCGCCCGCAATTCCGCGAGCTGGTGGCACAGGTTTATCAGGACCCCGAATCGAACCGCCTGTTCCGCGGCAACCCGTCGCTGACCGACAGCCGGTTGTGGAACGCCGAAGCCCGCTATGAATGGTATTTCGCGCGCGACGAGCGCGTGACGCTGGCCGGGTTTTACAAGCGGATCGATAACCCGATCGAAGCCTTTACCGCGCTGTCGGATTCGACCGTCAACACCAGCTTTGCCAACGCCCCGTCGGCCGACCTTTATGGTGCGGAGCTGGAGCTGCAAAAATTCTTTTACACCGACATGTGGGACGGCGCGTTCTGGGCCAACCGCCGGTTCGTGGCGATCGCCAACTATACCTATACCCGTTCGTCGATCACGGTTGGCGCCGGCGACACCACCGTCGTCAATGGCCAGACGCTCGCCGCCAGCGACTTTTTCTTTGATGGCAGCGCACTGACCGGTCAGTCGGACCACCTCGTCAACCTGCAGCTGGGTCTGGAAGATACCGAAACAGGGTCGCAGCAAACCATTTTGCTGACCTATGCCAGCCCGCGCATCACGAGCCGAGGCCCGTCCGGGCAGCCGGATATTCAGGAGCGTCCGGGTTTGACGGTCGATTTCATCGCACGTCAGAGCTTTCAACTGTTCGGGCGCGAGCTGGAGCTGAAATTCGAAGCGCGCAACCTGACCGGCCGCCGCTATCAGGAAGTCCAGACCGCCGGGGCCAACCGCATTTTCCTCAATCGCTATGATCTCGGCACCACCGTGTCGCTCAGCGGCACGCTGAATTTCTGAGCGGGGTTGGGCGAACGGTGATTTCCGGACGGGAATGACCCGCCGACCATCGCCGTTCGGCCAGCTATGGTCGGCGTTACAGGGGTCTGTCGTCAGAGTGCAGCGCACTTGCGCCTTTGGGCGGGAGCGGCCAGACAAATGAGCCGTCCGTGCATCCGACGCGGCGAGTCGCGCGGTATGGTGGCATGTGCGCGGTGCGGGCGGAGTGGGAAGGGATTTGGTTAGTCAGGATGGTGCAAGCGGGCATCGAGCAAATGCAGCGGCTGTGGCAGCAGATCCGCCAGACGCCGCTGGCGCGCGTGGCGTTGATACTCCTGTGTCTCGCCCTCATCGTGCAATCGGTACGGCTGTTCTTTGCGCTGGTAACGCCGCTCGGGCCGATCGGTGACGCGGCCACAGCCGGCGCCAACCGGCTGTCGCAGGATGAGCGGGCGGCACTATTTGCCCGCATCGACCCGTTTTACCGGACCAACGATAATGGCGCCACCGGCACCAATGCGGTCACCAGCCTGCCGCTGCAATTGTTCGGCATCCGCGTCAATCAGGCCATCGGCGCCGGTTCGGCGATCATCGCGGGCGAAGACGGCCAACAGAACAGCATCGGCGTCGGCGAAGAAATCCAGCCCGGCGTCCGGTTGCTCGCGGTCCATTTCGACCATGTCGAAATAGATAATGGCGGGCGGCGCGAGCTGCTCTATCTCGACCAGACGACCGGCGCAGCGACGGCGGCCACCGCCAGCGCGCAACCTGCCGCCAACCTGGTCAGCGCCAACACCACCGCGACCGTCGCCCCGGCCGGGCCGATCAGTCCCCAGAGCCTGCGCAGCGGCATCAGCTGGACCGCGCGGATGGAGGGGAACCGCGCCACCGGCATCATCGTGCGCGAACAGGGCGACGGCACCGCCTTTCTGGCCGCAGGTTTTCGCAACGGCGACATCATCCGCGCGGTCAACGGCCGGGCGATCAATTCACCGTCGGACATTGCCGCGCTCACCAACCAGCTGCAACCGGGTGCCCGTTTGAGCTTGGAAGTCGAACGCGGTGCTGGCACCGTGCCCATCGCCATCACCATACCCGCAGGTAACCCATGATCCATCGCCACCCGATCCGCGCCGCATTGATGATCGGCACTGCCCTCGTGGCCAGCGCCGTACCGGCTGCGGCCCAGCATGTCCTCAATGTGCGCGATGCCGACATTCGTGCCTTTATCGCCGACGCCGCCCGCGTCACCGGGCGCACATTCGTGGTCGATGGCCGGGTTCAGGGGCGCGTCACCGTGGTCACCGAACGGCCGCTGTCGCGCAGCGAATATTTCGAGATTTTCCTGTCCACGCTGCGCGCCAACGGCCTGATCGCCATTCCGCTGCAAAATGGCAGCTATCGCATCCAGCCGATAGACGGCGCCGCCGCGCAGCCCAGCCCGATCGGCACGCGGGGCGCGCCCGCCAATCAACTCGTCACCGAAGTGGTGCGGCTGCGCTATATCGATGCCAGCCAGGCCGTCGATACCTTGCGTCCACTGGTCAGCGCACAAGGGTCGGTCACCGCCAACCGCAACGCCAACAGCCTGGTCGTCGTCGATTTTGCCGACAATGTCCGGCGTATCCGCGCGCTGGTGCAGTCGATCGACCGCGATGCGACGGCGACGCGGCTGGTCCATCTGCGCAACGCCGGTGCGCGCGAAATGGCGGCCTCGCTCCAGCAACTCGGCGCCACCGCCGCCGGGGCCAATGGGGCGCCAGCTTCTGGCACAGTCAGCGTCGCCGCCTTTGATTCGTCGAACAGCATTGCCATTCGCGGCGATGCCGGCGCGGTCGAACGGTTTGCCGCACTCGCCGAGGAGCTGGATCAGCGGGCGGCATCCTCCGCCGAAATCCGTGTCTATTGGCTGGAAAATGCCGATGCCGCACGGCTGCTCCCCACCTTGCAGCAGCTGGTCGGCGGCGGCAG
>CAZAWL010000129.1:0-6335 GCA_964488705.1 uncultured Sphingopyxis sp. | reverse complement strand
CGGATCTGCATTTTATCGACGGCGCCTACCCGCATCCCGTGCCCGCCATTCCCGGCCATGAAGCCGCAGGCATTGTCGAGGCGGTGGGCAGCGAAGTGCGCACGGTCAAGGTCGGCGACGCCGTCATTTCGTGCCTGTCCGCCTTTTGCGGCCATTGCGAATTTTGCGTTTCGGGGCGGATGAGCCTGTGCATGGGCGGCGACACGCGCCGGGCACCCGGTGCGCCGCCACGCATCACCCGGCCCGACGGCAGTATCGTCAACCAGATGCTCAACCTGTCGGCGTTCAGCGAACTGATGCTGATCCACGAACATGCCTGTGTCGCCGTCAACCCTGACATGCCGCTCGACCGCGCGGCGGTCATCGGCTGTGCAGTGACCACGGGTGCTGGCACGATTTTCAACGCCTGCAAGGTGACGCCGGGCGAGACGGTGGTGGTTGTCGGGTGCGGCGGGGTTGGCCTCGCCACCATCAATGCCGCCAAGATCGCGGGTGCGGGGCGGATCATCGCCGCCGACCCGATCCCCGAAAAACGGGCGTTGGCGATGAAGCTGGGCGCGACCGATACGGTCGATGCGCTGGCTGATGACGCCGCCGCGACGATCGTCGAAATGACCAAGGGCGGCGTCGACCATGCGATCGAGGCGGTTGGGCGTCCCGCTTCGGCCGAACTGGCGGTGCGGTCGCTGCGCCGTGGCGGTACCGCGACAATTCTCGGCATGATGCCGCTCAGCGAAAAAGTCGGGCTGGGGGCGATGGACCTGTTGTCGGGCACGAAATTGCAGGGCGCGATCATGGGCGGCAACCGCTTTCCGGTCGATATTCCGCGGCTCGTCGACTTTTATCTGCGCGGGCTGCTCGACCTCGACAGCATCATTGCCGAGCGGATCCCGCTGAGCGCGATCAATGCCGGTTTCGATACCATGCGGCGCGGTGACGCGGCGCGCAGCGTGATTGTGTTCGATCAATGAGCAATGCGCCGATCAATGCCGAAGAGGCTTTTGTCGGCACCGTGACGCCGGAGGGTGCGGACCGGCTGGACGAGACAAAGCTTGCCGCCTGGATGGAGGCGAATGTCGCCGGCTTTGCGGGGCCGTTGCACCTTACCAAGTTCAAGGGCGGCCAGTCCAACCCGACCTATCGCATCGACGCGCCCAGCGGATCCTATGTGCTGCGCCGCAAACCATTCGGACCGCTATTGCCCTCTGCGCATGCCGTCGATCGCGAATATCGGGTGATTGCCGGGCTGCACCCGGCCGGATTTCCGGTCGCCCGCCCCTATGGATTGTGCACTGATGACAGCGTCATCGGCAGCTGGTTTTACGTCATGGCGATGGTTGAGGGGCGGACCATCTGGGACGGCGCGATGCCCGGTGCCACCGCGGCCGAGCGCACCGCAACCTATGACGCGATGATCGACACATTGGCCGCGCTGCACAGCGTCGATGTCGAAGCCGCCGGCCTGTCGGATTTTGGCAAACCCGGCAATTATTTCGGGCGTCAGGTGGAACGCTGGACCAAGCAGTATAAGCTCGCCGAAACCGAAGTGATGCCGCAGGTCGAACGGCTGATTGCATGGCTGCCGGCGACACTGCCCGAACAGACCCGTACCAGCGTTGTCCACGGCGATTACCGCATCGACAACATGATCTATCACCCCACCGAGCCCAAAGTATTGGCGGTGCTCGACTGGGAATTGTCGACGCTGGGTGACCCGTTGGCCGATTTCACATATGTCGCGATGGCGTGGGTGACCGAAAATGGCGGCCGGTCCGGGGTCATGGACCTCGACCGCGCGGCGCTCGGCATCCCCGAACTCGACGCCATGGTCGAACGCTATTGCCGCGCCACGGGGCGCGACGGCGTGCCCGACATGAACTGGTATTTTGCGTATAATTTCTTTCGCCTGACCGGCATCGTCCAGGGCATCAAGAAACGGGTGATCGAAGGCACGGCGTCGAGCGCGCATGCCAAGAATATGTCGGAGCGGGTGGCGCCGCTGGCCGATGCGGCATGGAAATTTGCGGTCGCCGCCGGGGCGGAATGATCATCGCACATTAGGGCGGATATTGAGGGAAAACATATGGGACAGCTGGACGGCAAGATTGCCATCATCACAGGCGCAGGCTCCGGCATCGGCAGGGCGAGTGCGCTGCGCTTTGCCGCCGAAGGGGCGCGGCTCGTCATCGGCGACAAGAGCGACAGCGTCCATGAAACGGCGCGGATGATCAGCGACGTGGGCGGCACCGTCAGCGCCATGACCATCGACGCCGGAGTCGAGGGCGACGTCGCGGCCATGGTGGCCAAGGCGGTCGACACCTATGGCGGCATCGACATCGCCTTTGCCAATGCGGGCATCGGCGGCGGCATGTCGGGCATTTTCGACCTGGGTGCCGAGGAATGGGCGGAGATATTGCGCGTCAACCTGATCGGCCCCTATCTGATGGTCAAACATGCCGGAAAGGCGATGGTCGATCAGGGGCGCGGCGGTTCCATCATCATGACCGCCAGTGTCGCGGGCATCCGTTCCGGCGCGGGCGGGCCGCCCTATTCGGCGTCCAAAGCGGGGGTCATCAACCTCACCAAAGTATCGGCGCAACAGATGACCGGCACCGGCGTCAGGGTGAACGCCATCTGCCCGGGCCTGACCGAAACCGGCATGACCAAGCCGACATTCGATTATGCCAAAGCCAAGGAGGTGACGCACAAGCTGGGTCAACTCAACCCGTTGAAGCGCGCGGCACAGCCGGAGGAACTGGCCAATGTGGCGCTGTTCCTCGCCAGTGATCAGGCGAGCTATGTCAATGGTCAGGCGATAGCGGTTGATGGCGGCCTGTCATCGTCGCACCCGGTGACCCGGCAATTGACGGGGCAGACGGCGGTATGAGCCTGTCGGTGGCCGACCCGCGCGACCTGGGGTTTTTGCCCGACCGGCTGGCGCGCATCCCCGCCTTTATCAAGGCGAAATATCTCGACAGCGGGCGGATGCCGCACGCCGCGCTGTTGATCGCGCGCGGGGAGGATGTCGCGCATCTGTCGTTTCAGGGGGATGCCCGGCCGGGCCAGCCCATCGGCGAAGACACGATTTATCGAATAGCCAGCATGACCAAGCCGGTGACGTCGATCGTCTTTATGCAGCTGGTAGAGGAGGCCAAGGTTGCGTTGAGCCACAGCGTCGCCAGCTATTTGCCGGAGTTCAAGGATACCGGTGTGTTCCTGGCCGGCGGCGGCAATGCCCCGTTTCAGACGCGCCGACCCGCTTCCAGCATGACCATGCTCGACCTGTTGCGCCACACCAGCGGGCTGACCTACAGCTTTCAGGAACGCACGCCGGTCGATGCGGCCTATCGCGCGCGCAAGATTGACGATTTCATGTCGGACCGCACGCTGGATCAGTTCATCGCCGATCTGGCGCAACTGCCGTTGCAGTTCGACCCGGGCACCAGCTGGAATTATTCGGTGTCGACCGACGTGCTGGGTGCCGTGATTCAGCGTATCGAGGGCAAACCGCTGGCGGATATTTATGCCGAGCGCATCTTTGCGCCGCTGGGCATGTCCGACACGCATTTTTGCGTGCCGCAGGACAAGATGCATCGCATCGCCGACGCCTTTGCCTTTCACCCGCAGCACAAGATGCAGATGTTCGACAATGGCAATGGCAGCCGCTGGACCAAGCCCGGCAAGATGCCGTCGGGCGGCGGCGGGCTCGCCTCCACCATCGGCGACTATCACCGATTCTGCTGTATGCTGGCCAATGGCGGGGCGCTCGACGGGGTCCAGATCATCAGTCCCAAGACGCTGGAACTGATGACCGCCAACCATTTGCCCGGCGGCCGCGACCTCACCCAATTGTCGCAGTCGCTGTTCAGCGAAGCGGATAATGCCGGCATCGGCTTTGGGCTCGGCTTTGCGACAAACATGGATCCGGCTAAAACGGGGCTGGCGGGGTCGGTCGGCGAATTTTACTGGGGCGGCATGTTTTCGACCGCATTCTTTGTTGACCCGGTTGAACATCTGCACATGATTTTCATGACCCAGCTGATGCCGTCCAGCACCTATCCCATTAGGCGCGAGATCAAGACCATGCTTTACGCGGCGCTCGCCGCCTGACCTGATTTGGAGAGAAAAATGTCCGACGATATGCCCGTTTCCGTCACCAGCGAACGCCACGGCAATGTGGTGGCAATTGTGGTCAACAACCCCCCGGTCAACGCGCTGAGCTGGCATGTGCGCCAGGGTCTGTCCGACCATTTCGCCGCGGCGCTGGCGGATGATGGCGTTGACGCCATCGTCCTGCGCTGTGACGGCGCGACATTCATCGCCGGTGCCGACATTACCGAATTTGGCAAACCACCGCGCGGGCCGGATTTCAATGCGGTGCTCAACAGCATCGAGGCCGCGACCAAACCGGTCGTTGCCGCCATCCATGGCACGGCGCTGGGCGGCGGGTTGGAAACGACCCTGGTTTGCCATTACCGCGTGGCCGTGCCGTCGGCCAAACTCGGCGTGCCGGAGGTGAAACTGGGCCTGCTGCCCGGTGCCGGCGGCACCCAGCGGCTGCCGCGCATCGTCGGCGTCGAAATGGCGGCGCAGATGACCTCCGGCGGCGATCCGATTTCGGCGAAAAAGGCGCTTGAGGCCGGCCTCGTCGACGCCATTGCCGGCGAGGACAGCCTAGTGGCGGATGCCGTGGCTTTTGCGCAGGGCGCCGTTGCCAAGGGGCCGCGCCCGACCCGCGACCGCCCGATCACTGGCGACGCCGGCGTGATCGAAACGATAAAGGCGGCCAATGCCCGCAAATGGCGCGGCTTTGAAGCGCCCTATGCCAACCTCGCCTGTGTCGAGGCGGCAACCCGACTGCCCTTTGACGAAGGGATGGTGTTTGAGCGCACCGAATTCATGAAGCTGATGATGGGCAGCCAGTCGGCGGCACAACGGCACATGTTCTTTGCCGAACGCCAGGCGGCCAAGATTGACGGCCTGCCCAAGGATGTCGCGCTGCGCGATATCAAAAAGGTCGGGGTCATCGGTGCCGGCACGATGGGCGGCGGCATAGCCATGAATTTCCTTGCCAAGGGCATCCCCGTCACGATCGTCGAAATGGTGCAGGAAAATCTGGATCGCGGCGTCGGCGTGATCCGCAAAAATTACGAAGCGAGCGCTGCCAAGGGCCGGTTCACAACCGAACAGGTGGAGGGGATGATGGGCATTCTCACGCCCACGCTCAGCCTCGACGACCTGGCTGACTGCGACCTCGTCATCGAAGCGGTCTATGAATCGATGGACGTCAAGAAAGAGGTGTTCGGCAAGCTGGACGCCATCTGCAAAGCAGGGGCGATCCTTGCCTCCAACACCAGCTATCTCGACGTCAATGAAATCGCGTCGGCGACGTCACGGCCCGCCGACGTGCTGGGCATGCACTTTTTCTCCCCCGCCAATGTCATGAAATTGCTCGAGGTCGTTCGCGGAGACGCCACCGCCCCCGACGTGCTGGCCACCGCGATGGCGATCGGCAAAAAAATCGGCAAGGTCGCCGTGGTCGCGGGCGTTTGCCACGGCTTTATCGGCAACCGGATGCTGTCGACCCGGCAGCAACCGGCAATGCAGTTGCTGCTCGAAGGGGCAACGCCGGCCCAGATTGACAAGGTCCATACCGATTTTGGCATGCCGATGGGACCGTTCCAGATGTCCGACCTCGCCGGGCTCGACATTGGCTGGCACCGCGACCCGTCAAAGGTCGAAACGATCCGCGATGCGTTGTGCGCGGCGGGCCGGTTCGGCCAGAAAAATGGCAAGGGTTTTTACGACTATGACGAAAAGCGCAACGGCACACCCAGCCCGGAGGCGCTCGCCATTATCGAGGAATTCCGGTCGAAATCGAACCTGCCCAAGCGCGAGATCAGCGACCAGGAAATTGTCGAACGCACGCTCTATCCGATGGTGAATGAGGGGTATAAAATCCTCGAAGAAGGCAAGGCGCAGCGCGCGTCGGACATCGATGTCGTCTGGATCTATGGCTATGGCTGGCCCGTCTATCGCGGCGGCCCGATGTTCTGGGGCGACCTCGAAGGGGCGGGCAAGATTGTCGAGGCGCTGGAACGGCACGGCGTCGCCGTGGCACCGAGCCTCAAGGCCAAAGCGGGCTAGATAGACCATGATCGTCTTGGGATGGAGCATCCCAAGACGTGAATCATGGTCTCGACATTAGAGCATGACGACAGGCGTCAATCTCATGTCATCAGGCTCTAAACCGGGCCGCTGTCGGCCAGGCGCTGCTTACCCAGCGGTCACGCTGATCGCGCGCGTTGGCACCCAGCCCCAGCGGCACGGCCCCT
>CAZAWL010000128.1:0-6346 GCA_964488705.1 uncultured Sphingopyxis sp. | reverse complement strand
CTATTGGCTGGCGTTGGGCGATTCGGGTACATATCTGTCGGTGTCACCCGATGTGATGAGCGGGTTGGTGGACAACCGATCGTCATCGCGCGCCACTGTAACACTCCACTCGCCGATGGAAACCGTCACTCTCGCCGCATTTAACCGCCTGCCCGCGCCACAGCAGGCACTCGATTCTACCGGTGCCGGGGGCATGCGCGTGTCGACCGCATACGATCCCGAGGCTGCGGCTGCGGCTGCCACGCCCGCAACGCCAGCTACCACGCCGCCGCCCCAACCATGAAAACAGGCGCCCCGTTGCCGAACGCGCCAGCGCCCGTCGGTCGCAAACTTCGCCCTAGGTTGTGGGTAAATTCCATGATAGCCCGACGCCATCATCGCGATGGAGTCGGCATATGGGCATGTGGGATTTTGCGAGCAAGCCGGAGGATGACGGCACCGTCGTCATGACGATCGCGCTGAGCGAAGATGACAGCAACGGCAACCTTGGCGGCTCCGTCAAATTTCGCGGAACGACCTATGCCGTCACCGGCCAATGGGCGGCCAAGGGTTCGGTCACCGGGCGCAAGGCGTCGGTTTTCTGGTTCGGCGGTACCTCGCCCGACGATGCGCCAACTTTTCTCGCCGCTGCCGGTGATGTTGACCTCAGCGTCAAGCCGGCCACGATGGACATTGCGGTAACGACCGCATCGTCGACCGATGGCGATGATTATGGCTATAATGGGCGCCTCTATAACACCGACAGCAGCAACAATGATGACGGCGGCTGGGACGAATAGGCGCACCGCGCGCCGCGTGGCACAGGGGGCAGGCTGATGGAAGGTATAATGGGCAGCATCATGCCATGGTCGGCGGCTATCATCCCCAAGGGCTGGTTGCCCTGCGACGGGCGCCTGTTGCCGATTGCGCAAAATCAGGCGCTGGCTTCGCTGATCGGCACGACCTATGGCGGCGACGGGGTGACAAATTTTGCGCTGCCCGATTTGCGCGGCCGTGTGCCGATGGGGGCGGGCGGCGCGCAACCGCCCGGCGCGGTGGGCGGGTCCGAACAGGTCGCGCTTGATGCCACGACCATGCCGGCACACAGTCATGCCCTGCGCGCGGTCAGCGCCACGGGAACCAGCACATCCTTTGCCTATGTCGTGCTGGCGGCGGCGGGCACTGCGGCGAACACGCCGACCCCGCCCGCAATCTATGCGCCGCCCAGCGGGCCATCCGGGCCGCTGGCGAGCGACAGCATCACGCCCACCGGCGGCCAGCCGCACCCGAACATGCAGCCGAGCCTGGCTATCAATTTCCTCATCTGTGTGATGGGGAAATACCCCAACCGCCCCTGACAGGAGACGCGAGATGGATCAGCTTATCGGCGAAATCCGCCTGTTTGCCGGGGAGTATGCGCCGCTCGGGTGGAGTTTTTGCGACGGCTCGCTGCATCCGGTCGACAATAGTTCGCTTTTTCACCTTATCGGCACAACCTATGGCGGCGACGGGCAAACGAGTTTTGCCGTGCCGGACTTGCGCGGACGCGTACCGGTCGGCGCGGGACAGGGGCGGGGCCTCTCCGCCTATACGCTGGGGCAGGGCTTTGGCGCGGAAAGCGTGACATTGACGCCCGATCAGGCGGGTGCGCACAGCCATGTGCTACAGGCCAGCGGCGGCATGGCCACCACCGCCACACCCGGCCCGAACGTCATGCTGGCGACGACCGGGGCCACGGTGCGCCCGTTTAATGACAAGACGCTGGCGACGGGCAGCTTTGGCACCTTCAACGCCGCGGCCATCGGCGTTTCGGGAAGCGGTCAGCCGCACGAAAACCGCATGGCGTCGGTCGGCATCAATTACATCATCGCGCACGAAGGCGAATGGCCGTCACCCTGACGATAGAGGTGGACGCAGTCCCTGTGGACGGGTGAGGGCGAGGAGCAAGTTTCATGGCGAATACAGACCCCTATATCGGCGAAGTCGCCCTGTTCGCGGGTTTTGTGCCCGAGGGCTGGTTGCCGTGCGACGGGCGATTGCTCGCCCCGCGTAACTACACCGCGCTGTTTTCGCTGATCGGGTTCCGCTTTGGCGGCGATGGCAAAACCACCTTTGCGCTGCCCGACCTGCGCGGCGCCGTGCCGATTGGCGCCGGTGCCGGACCCGGTCTATCGTCGGTTCGATTGGGCGCGCGCGTCGGCAGCAACACCGTGGCACTGACGGCGGATCAGGCACCGCATAGCCATCTGCTGCAGCGGCGCGGGGTCACCGGCTATGCGCAAAAAACGAACATTGCCAATGACAATGCCTATCTGGGTCAGCTGACCAACGAATGGAACATCGCGACCAACCAATGGGAACTGGTGCCGCACTTTGCCAGTAACACCGCACCCGACACGCAATTTGCGCCCGATTCGATCAGCCAGACCGGCGGCGGTGGCGCGCATGAAAACCGCCAGCCCTTTGTGGCGTTGATGTACGGCATCGCCTATGACGGGTTGTTCCCGCCGCGGCCATAAGGGCAGCGGGGGAATTGCCCCTTGGCGCGGGGCGGGGCGACGCCTACATAGGCGGTTATGCAATGGATCCTCATCCCCCTCATCATCATCGCCGCCGGCCTCGTCCTGTTCAGCCTGGCGCGCGGGCTTTATTATTTTGCCAAGGCGAGCGATTCCGTCGCCAATGGTGACGGACCGAGCGCCATGCACCTCAAACAGAATCAGATGATGTTCGCCCGCGTCAAATGGCAGGCGATTACCATCATCCTGCTCGTTGTGGTCGGGCTGGTCGCTGCCAACGGCTAGGCTGGCCGCACCATGGTCAAACTCAACAAGATTTACACTCGCACCGGTGATGCGGGCACAAGCGGCCTTGTCGATGGTTCGCGCCTGCCAAAGGATGACGCGCTGTTCGCTGCGATCGGCGATGTGGATGAAGCGAACAGCCTGATCGGCTTTGCCGTGCGTGCGCTCGACGATGTGGCGATGACGGCGCGGCTGACCGTCATCCAGAATGACCTCTTCGACCTGGGCGCGGATCTCGCCACGCCCGCCGGTGACGGGCCCGACCCCTTTGCGCCGGGTGAAATGACGCTGCGCGTCCTCCCCACCCAGGTCGACCGGCTGGAGGCAGAGATTGACGCGATGAACGCCGACATCCCGCCGCTCACCAGTTTCATCCTGCCCGGCGGCAGCGAGGGGGCGGCGCGGCTCCACCTCGCCCGCACCGCGGTGCGACGGGCGGAACGCAGCGCCGTCGCGGCGCATGGGCAGCGCCCGCTCAACCCGGCTGCACTGGCCTATCTCAACCGGCTGTCGGACTGGTTGTTCGTCGCCTGCCGCGCTGCCAACGGCTATGGTGCGGATGACGTGTTGTGGGTGCCGGGCGCGTCGCGCTGACAATTATTGCGGGGGATTTATGCAGACCATCGGGGTTATTGGCGCGGGGCAAATGGGTGCAGGCATCGCGCAGGTCGCGGCGCAGGGCGGCTATGCGACGCTGCTCGCCGACCTATCGATCGACCTTGCCGAACGCGGCAAAGCGGGCATCGCCAAACAGCTCGGCCGTGCGGTTGAAAAGGGAAAGCTGGCTGCGGCAGAGGCCGACGCGACTTTGGCGCGCATCACGCCGGTGGCGGACCATGCGGCCTTTGCCCCATGCGACATGGTGGTCGAGGCGGCGACCGAACGCGAAGACATCAAGCGGCAGATTTTTGCCAGCGTCGGACAGCATCTGTCGCCCACCGCCATCCTCGCCACCAACACCAGCTCGATTCCCATCACGCGGCTGGCACAGGCTGCACCCGACGCCGCCCGTTTCATCGGCGTCCATTTTTTCAATCCCGTCCCGGTCATGGGGCTCATCGAAATCATCCGCGGCCTTGCGACCAGCGACGCGACGCTGGCGGCGGTGGAGGCATTTGGCCAGTCGCTCGGCAAGCAGATTGTCCACGCCAACGACGCGCCGGGTTTCATCGTCAACCGTGTGCTGATGCCGATGATCAACGAAGCGGTGTTCGCGCTGGGCGAAGGCGTGGCGTCGATGCAGGATATCGATACCGCCTGCCGCCTCGGCCTCAACCACCCGATGGGGCCGTTGACGCTGGCGGACTTTATTGGCCTCGACACGTGCCTGGAGATTATCCGCGTGCTGCACACCGGCACTGGCGACCCCAAATTCCGTCCCGCACCGTTGCTCGTCAAATATGTCGAGGCGGGCTGGGTCGGCAAAAAGGCCGGGCGCGGTTTCTATGACTGGACGGGGGCCGAACCTGTTCCGACGCGATAAGAGGGAGAGAAAGCAGAGCCATGCACGTCGGAACACCCCGCCCGTTCACCGTCGATGTTCCGCAAAGCCAGCTCGACGACTTGCGCGCACGCCTTGGCCTGACCCGATAGCCGGACAAGGAAACGGTGGCGGATTGGGACCAGGGTGTCCCGCTCGCCTACGCCCGCGACCTCGCCGCCTATTGGGCGGATGGTTACGACTGGCGGCGGTGTGAGGCGGCGCTCAACGGCCACCCCAATTATCTGGTGGAGGTTGACGGGCTCGACATCCACTTCCTCCACATCCGTTCGGCCAACCCGGATGCGCGCCCGCTCGTCCTGACGCATGGCTGGCCGGGCTCGGTACTCGAATTCCTCGACGTCATCGAACCATTGCGCGCCGACTATCACCTCGTCATCCCGTCGCTGCCCGGATACGGATTTTCCGGCAAGCCGACCGAGGCTGGCTGGGATGTGGAGCGGATTGCGCGGGCGTGGGACGCGCTGATGCGCAGCCTCGGTTACCCCCGCTATTTCGCGCAGGGCGGTGACTGGGGCGCGGTCGTGACCGCCGCCATTGGCGCACAGAATCTCGGCGGCTGTGCGGGCATCCACATCAATATGATCGTCGGGCGCCCCGACCCGGCGCAGATGGCCGACCTCACTGATGCGGAAAAGCTCTATATCGCGCGCTTCCAATGGTATCAGGCCAAGGATAGCGGCTATTCGACGCAACATGCGACACGTCCGCAGACGATCGGCTACGGCCTCGCCGACTCGCCGGTTGGGCAGATGTGCTGGATCGTCGAAAAATTCCACGGCTGGACCGATTGCGGGCACCAACCCGGCGGGCAATCCATCGGCGGTCATCCCGAACAGGCGGTGACGCGTGATGCGATGCTCGACACGGTCAGCCTCTATTGGCTGACCAACAGCGGCGCCTCTTCGGCCCGCCTCTATTGGCACAGTTTCCGCAGCGTTTCGGCCGCGCAGGTGCCGGTGCCAACCGGGTGCAGCCTGTTCCCGAACGAGATTATGCGCTTGTCGCGCCGTTGGGCCGAGGCGCGTTATCCCAACATCGTCTATTGGAACGCGCTCGACCGCGGCGGGCACTTTGCGGCGTGGGAGCAGCCGGAGCTGTTTGCCGATGAGGTCCGCGCGGCCTTTGGGATGATGGCGCTATAGGTTCAACCCCTCGCGTCGGTCGCGTCGTCTGGGGATGCGCGTCATGGCAAAAGCCATCAACCAGAAACACAGCGAATAGCCGATCATCGCCGCGATACCATAACCCCAGCGGGTCATGCCCTGCGATGCGTTCAAGAGGCTGGTGGCGATCACCACCAGTGTGGTGGATTTGAAATTCGCGCCATAATCGCGGCCCGTCCTGAGGCGAATTTCAAATCCGTAAACCACACGAGACTCATATATCGGCAAGTGACCCTGATGAATCTGAAGTCCGCTTTGCGCTATCCGACGTATCAGGCGGACTTCAGATTCGGGTCACTTGGATGATCGCCCCGCCCAGCAGCCATCAGGCGTTGATGGTCATGGTGTAGCGCTCCGTCCATTTTGGCCCAGCGCCTGCGCCAGAAAAGCGAGCGTGCGCGGCCAGCCGTCCGCTCTGGCCGTGAGATTGCCGTCGATGCTGCCGCCGAGAAAGGCCATGCTGTTCGCCCGGGGGCTGTCGGCAGCAACCGGGGGGCCGGCTGCGGCGTGCCCGGCGTCGCGATAGGCGAGCAATTGCGTGTCGAGACCGCCCGCTGCGTCCCGACGCATTTGCACCGCACGGGCCATGGGACAGGACGGCCACAGCCGGTCCTCCTCGCCGCAAATCAACAGCACCGGGCCACCAATCCGTTCGACCGGAATGATGGCATCTTCATGGTCTGACAGGGCGGCCAGCGAAGGACCATATATGTCCATCCGGCCCGGGTTGACGATCGGCAGGAATGGAACGGGGTCGCCATGCTCGCTCCAGCTTGATGTCGTCACCGGATTCATGGCCCAGTCGAACCCCTGCCAGACGACGTTGCTGGGCACCGCAGCAACTACTGCGCGCACCTGTGCCGGCCGATGCGCGGCGACGAGCAGCGCTGCCTCCG
>CAZAWL010000127.1:0-6474 GCA_964488705.1 uncultured Sphingopyxis sp. | reverse complement strand
AGGCGAACATTTTATAGGTTTCGAGCACCTCGTCATGTTCTCCGCCACCGCCAAATTCGGCTTGGTTGGCCATGCGGTCGATCTGTTCGCGCATTTTGACAAAGGCGGAATAGACGCGGGCCCGCTCCACTTCGACATCGTCGGCGACCATATGTTCAATCTGGATGCGGGGCTGGTGGAACACCGCCTCGCCACTGGCCATGCCGTCAACGAGCTTGAGCCCGGTCAGGCTCTGCGCCGATTGGTCCATGGACCCGCCGGGACCGCCATGTTCGTCAATCAAATTGGCGTTGGCGATCAATTCCGAAAGGACCAGCGAAACCGTCTGCAACGCTTCTATTTCGATATCGTCATAGCC
Source organism: uncultured Sphingopyxis sp. (assembly GCA_964488705.1). Lineage (GTDB taxonomy): Bacteria > Pseudomonadota > Alphaproteobacteria > Sphingomonadales > Sphingomonadaceae > Sphingopyxis. The sequence continues at coordinate 6,116 of CAZAWL010000127.1, read as the reverse complement.
GCGCGATGCGACATGCTGAACGCAGAGCACGCCAACCGCCCGCTCGCGCCGGATGATGGGGACGCCCGCAAAGCTTTGGAATTTCTCCTCCCCCGTTTCCGGGCGATAGGCATAGTCCGGGTGTGCCGCCGCTTCGTCAAGGTTGAGCGTTTCGATCTCGGCAGCGATGGTGCCGACCAGGCCCTCTCCCAGTGCCATCCGGGTGACGTGGACGGCGGACTGGTTGAGCCCGCGCGTCGCAAACAGTTCCAGCACGCCTTCGCGGAGCAAATAGATCGAGCAGACTTCGCTGTTCAGCGCTTCACCGATCAACTGGACAATGTGGTTCAACTTGGCCTGGGCGCTGGTGTTCGCCGCCATGACAGAGTTGAGATTGCGCAGGATTTCACGTGCAGCCTGCGCAGCGTCGCTGGGCGGTGGCGGGGCATTTGTCATAATCCGGCCCTGCTATCAGATTATCCGGCCGCCCGCCACCGGGCGTTGTTGTGCGGTCACCCGGGCGGTGGCGCGGTGGGCGCGGGCGCCGGTGTCGTGACCGGCGGGGTTGCCGCGGGGATTACTGCGGTCGGCGCTGCTGGTTGTTCGGCCCGCCATTGCGCGAGGTCCGCCAGATACCGGTCATAGGCCGCGTAAAAGTCGACGAATGGCTGGTCGACTTCGACCAGCCGGGCGGTCGAAAAGGGCAGGATCGTCGCGGTTGGTTCGACAGCGGCGGCGGCTGTCACATTGGTGGCGACGGCACAGAAATTGGTCTGTGCCGGCGGCTGCGCGAAATAATTGTAGAGGCGCGTCGACAAGGCATCACGCACGGCAATGCCGTTGGTCCCCGTCCGCCGTCCCTGGTCGGCGATTACCCAGCGCTCGGCGCGCGCAATCGCCGCCCGGTTGGTGTTCAGAAACCGCGTATAGTTGGCGACCAGCACGGCCTCGTCCGGGCCGCGGCAATTGAGCGCGGCGACGTTGAGCGCAATGCGCAGATGCCACAATGCCTGTTCCGGTGACAGGTTGACGTTGGGGGTGAGCCGCTGGCCCGTGAGCGGGTCCAGCGCCGGGATGACGAGCGTGGGTGATGCGCTGTTCGGCGGGGTCGGCATCAACCTCGGCGGTGGCGGCGGGGGCGGCGGTACGATGACGACCGGCGGCGGCGTCGGCGCCGGCGGCGGTGGCGGCGGCGCGCAAGCCGCGAGGGCCGATAACCCGACCAATGTGATACCCCATTTGACCCGCTGCAAAGTCACCCGCTTTTCTCCCTCAAAACCTCGCGCCATGTCGTCATGCCTATTGGCAACCACGCTGGCAATATCGTGACAGAATCAAATCGTTCATGCGCGGCTGGTGTGCGACGATCGGGGCCGGCCTAGTGCGCCGTCAATGCCGCACGGGCCTGTGCGGCCAGTGCCGAAATGATGTCGCAAACCGGTTCCTCCGCCGTTACCAACCCGACCGATTGCCCGGCCATCAGCGACCCGTTTTCGACATCGCCGTCGATCACGGCCCGACGCAGCGCCCCGGCCCAATAATGCTCGATCTGCAACTGCGCCGCGGCCATGTCGATGCGCCCTTCGTCCAGTTGCCTGGCGACGTCGCGCTGCAACGCTGTAAAGGCGGCGGTGCCGGCATTTTTGAGCGCGCGGACAGGGATGACCGGCAGGCGCGGGTCAAGCTGCACACTGGCAACGGCATCGCGCGCGGCCGCTTGAATGAAAGCGCGCTTGAAATTGGGATGCGCGATGCTTTCGCTGGCACAGACGAAACGGGTGCCGAGCTGGGCGCCGGCCGCACCCATGCGCAGATAGGCGGCAATGACTTCCCCGCGGCCGATGCCACCGGCAACGAAAATCGGCAATTTATCAGCCATTTCGGGCAGGATTTCTTGCGCCAAAACGCCTGTCGCGACCGGGCCGATATGGCCGCCTGCCTCTGTCCCCTCTATGATCAGGGCATCGACACCATGCCGGTACAGGCGCTTGGCCATGGTCAGCGTTGGCGCAAAGCAGATCAACTTGGCCCCCGTCGCCTTGATCGTTTCGACGCTGCCCGTCGGCGGCAGACCGCCCGCCAGCACAATATGGCTGACGCGATGCCGACCGCAAATGGCGATGAGAGCATCGAGGTCGGGGTGAAGCGTGATCAGGTTGACGCCGAACGGACGGTCGGTCAGCGCCTTTGTCGCCGCGATTTCCGCATCGAGCAGGTCTGGTGTCATCGCGCCACAGGCGATCACGCCAAAGCCGCCGCTATTGCTGATCGCCGAGACGAGGTTGCGTTCCGAGACCCAGCTCATCGCACCGCACATAATGGCAAATTCACTGCCCAACAGCGCGCAACCGCGTGCCATCAGCGTGGTCAAATTATCCGACGCATCATCCATCCGGCTGACTTAGCCAGCAATCGTCATTATCGCCACTGCCATCGGCTCAGGCTGCTTCTTCGGCATCGAGGCCATAGGCGGTGTGGAGGACGCGGACGGCGAGTTCGGTATAATCCTCCTCTATAAGGACGCTGACCTTGATCTCGCTTGTGGAAATGGCCTGAATGTTGATGCCGCGCGCCGCGAGCGCTTCAAACATCGTCGCGGCGACCCCGGCGTGGCTTTTCATCCCCACACCGACCACAGAGATTTTGGACACATTGCCTTCGTGCAGCAGCCTGTTGTAGCCGATCACATCGCGCGCCGATTCCAGGATTTCCAGGCTGCGCGTCAGGTCGGAACGCGGCACGGTAAAGGTCACGTCGGTTTCGCCCTTTTCGCGTCCGACATTCTGAATGATCATGTCGACATTGATCGCGGCGTTGGCCAACGGCTTGAAAATGTTCGCAACCGCGCCGGGCCGGTCGGGCACGCGGGTCAGGATGATCTTGGCTTCATTCTTGTCATAAGCGATGCCGGTTATCAGCTGCCGTTCCATCTGCAATTCCTCGATTTCTGTGTCGCTGACGATCAAAGTGCCGGGCAGGGCCGCCGCGTCATGCGGGGTATTGGGGTCGACAAAGCTGGACAGCACCTGCACCCGCACACCCAATTTCATGGCGAGGCCGACCGACCGGGTCTGCAACACCTTGGCGCCGACGCTCGCCAGTTCGAGCATCTCTTCATAGGTGACATGTTTCAGCTTGCGCGCGCGGCTGACGATGCGCGGGTCGGTCGTGTAAACGCCGTCGACGTCGGTGTAGATGTCGCACCGGTCGGCCGCCACGGCCGCCGCGACGGCGACCGCGCTCGTGTCCGATCCGCCACGGCCCAACGTGGCCACGCGGCCATCGGCCATCATGCCCTGAAATCCGGGAATGACCGCGACGCTGCCGCCGCGCATGGCATCGATCAATGCGTCGGTTTCGACGGCGGCGACACGCGCCTTGGCATGGGCGTCCTCGGTGCGAATGGGCAATTGCCAGCCCAACCAGCTGCGGGCGCTGACGCCCTGTGACTGCAGCGTCAGCGCCAGCAGGCCGGCCGTAACCTGCTCGCCTGACGCGACGACGACATCATATTCGGCGGCATCGGGGCTCGGGTTGGCCTCCCGGCAATATTGGACGAGGCGGTCGGTCTCTCCGGCCATGGCCGAAACGACCACGGCCACTTCATTACCGGCCTCGACCTCGCTGCGGACCAGGCTGGCGACGGTCCGGATACGCTCGGTTCCGGCCATCGACGTGCCGCCAAATTTCATCACGATCCGGGCCATCGACGCCGGTTACCCCACTTGATTGCAATTGTAACCTTTTTCCGCAGTTTTCTGCGGTCGCGGCCTGTTAATCGCGGCTGGCGGCGAAGGCAAGTGGTTGCATCGGCTGCGCGACCGCGCCACATGCGTTCCATGACTGCGACCATCAACCCCAGCGAAGCAGAGCATTTCGGCCGGCTGGCCGCCGAATGGTGGGACCCGCACGGTTCGTCGGCCATGCCACACCGGCTGAACCCGGCACGACTGGGTTACATTCGCCGCACGATCGACGCGCACTGGCACCTTGATGCCGCTGATCGACGGCCGCTTGCCGGACGACGGGTGCTTGATGTCGGCTGCGGCGCGGGGCTGATCACAGAGCCGTTGGCGCGGCTGGGTGGCGACGTCACGGGCGTCGACGCGGCGGCGGCCAATATCGACGTCGCACGGCGACATGCAGCGGGGCAGGGCCTCGACATCCGCTATTGCGCGGGCGACATCGCCGACCCTGGCTTTGCCGATCAGCTCGGCCTGTTCGACCTGGTCACCGCGCTCGAAGTGATCGAACATGTTACCGACCCGCGCAGCTTTCTGGCCGCGCTGCGCGCCCGCATGGCACCCGGCGCGCTGTTGATCCTGTCGACACCCAACCGCACGGCGGCGAGTCGCCTGTTGCTGGTGGAGGCTGCGGAGCGTGTCGGCATGGTCCCGGCCGGAACGCATGATTGGCACCGTTTCATCACGCCGGGCGAACTGGGTGACCTCGCCCGGGACGTTGGGCTTCAGCTGACGCAGACCGACGGGATTATGCCGGACATGGGCACGCGCGGGTTCCGTATCGGGCCGCGCACCGACCTCAACTATCTGGCGGTTCTGGTCCGTTCCGACAGCTGATAGGGCGAGCGCGTTGCCGCGGCGATGTCCGGGTCGGTGCTGGTCCGGCGGGCGGGTGGCGCCGCTTCCCACATATCGGCATTGCCCATCCCCGTCACCCAGTCGTCGATGACGGGGCGATCATCAATCGGCCGCGACAACAGATAGGCAATGATCGTCGCCATGCCCTCTGGCGTCCAACTGTCAGCATTGCGATCCGGCGTCGGCCGGTTGCCGCGATCATTTGGCCGCGCCGGTGCACGTGTCGGCGGCGGCGATAGCGACTGCTGACCCGGCAATGGAGCCACCGGCGGCGGCGGCAACGGTGGCTGCGGCGGCACAGGTTGCGCCGCGGCACTGACGGCCAGCGCCGTGAGGAAGCTACCCTGCGCCACGGCTTTGGCGAAAGATCCGGATCCGATCATGGCGCGATCCTTGGCCACATTATGTCGCGAAATTGTGAAGGTCCGGGCCGTGTTCAGAAATTGACGTCGCCATAATGCGGTGGCGGCATCAACCCGCCCATGCGTTCGTCGAGCAGGGGGCGGAAACTGGGGCGCGATTTCATGGCGGCATACCAGTCATGTACCCCGTCATGGCCGACCCAGTCGATGCCGCCGAGATAATCTGCGACCGAAATATGGGCGGCCGCCGCAAAATCGGCCATCGTGATGGTCGCACCCGTTAACCAGCGGTGATGGTCGAGCATCGAACCGAGCATTTCGAGGTGGTCGTTGGCCGCACGCATGGCGTGGCGCAACGCCGTCGCATCGGGTGGTTGCCGGTGGAACAATCGCTTGATCATCTTTTCGAGGAGCAGCGGGGCGCCAACCTCAGCATAGAATTTTTGGTCGAACCAGGCGGTGATCCGGCGGATTTCGGCACGGACCAGCGCCGTTCCGGCAAAGAGCGGCTTCGACGGTTCGGTTTCTTCGAAATATTCGCAAATAGCGACGGAATCGGCGATCGTGATATCGCGTTCCGCGTCGCGTATCCCCGGCGTCAGTCCGGCCATGTTGATGTCGCGATAGCCCGGACGCCGTTCCCACGGATGTTCGGTGCGAAGATTATAGGCGATGCCCTTTTCGCCCAGCATCAGCCGAACCTTGCGTGAAAACGGGCAGAGAGGAAATTGGTAGAGGTCCCACATGCTGTCGCGCTTAGCGCAGCCGGGGCTGGCAGGGGAAGCGCCAATTGGAAAGACTGCCCGACAGCCGCGCACGACCGCCGGGCAGTCCCCTTCGATGCGACCCGAAGGGCATCGTCAGGGCGCGGTGGCCCAACGACCACCTGCCCCGATCTCGAATAGAAAAATTGCCGTCAGGTCAGCGGCGGCGGCGGTCGCGCCGTGCCAATTCCCATTGGGCAGCCAGGTCACGCGCCATGGCCTGCAACACTGGCACCATGGCTACAAATTGCCGTGACATCGACCCGGCTAGCCGCGTGGCGGCATGCGCGTCGTCACCAATCCGTTCGGCGTCGCCGCCCTGCACGCCCGCCAAGTCGCCCAACGTTGCGTCACCGGGCAGGTCCGCCATGTCGCTGTCGGGGTCGATGCGGCGCACCTGCTGCGCGATT
>CAZAWL010000126.1:0-6495 GCA_964488705.1 uncultured Sphingopyxis sp. | reverse complement strand
TGGCCATTGGTGCTGCCCTTTGGCCACACCGCAATGTCGCCGGGGCGCATCGGGTACCGGCCGTCATCCTCCACCAGCGTTGCCTCACCGGCAATCATAATGACCATTTCGTCTTCGCCATTGTGCCAGTGGCGCTGCGACGACCATGCGCCAGGTTTGAGCACGACATGGCTGGCCGCAAAATCGGAGAGGCCCGTGGCGGGCGCGAGCCGCCGATACCATCGGTCAGCCACCGGGGCGTCAAAGGGTGGCGGATAGCCGGTGGCGTTGGTTTGCGGGATGCTGTCGAGATCGATCTTGGGCATGGCACTTTCCTCCGCTGCATGGCTAAGCTAGCACCCGTTACATGGCCAGCCTATCCCCCCTCGACGTTGTGCGTCTAGCCAGCGACCTCATCGCCGCGCCCAGCGTCACCCCCGCAACCGGACAAGTGTTCGACGTGCTCGAAGCCGCGCTCGTTCCGCTGGGCTTTGCCGTGGAACGATTTGTCGAAGGCGAAGCGCCCGACGGACCGGTCGAAAACCTGCTCGCCGTGCGCGGCGATGGCGGCAAGCATCTGGGCTTTGCCGGGCATCTTGACGTGGTCCCTGCCGGGGCCGGCTGGACGGGGGATGCCTTTGCGCCGCGCATCGCCGGCGATTTGCTCCATGGCCGGGGCGCCGTCGACATGAAGGGCAGCATCGCCGCCTTTGTCGCCGCCGCTGCCGCCACCCCCCGCGACGCGGGCACATTGTCGCTGCTGATCACGGGTGACGAGGAAGGCCCCGCCACCTATGGCACGCAGGTGCTGATGCGGCGCATGGCCGAACGCGACGTCCGGCCCGACATGATTATCGTCGGCGAACCGTCGAGCGCACGCCGGCTGGGTGACACGGTCAAGGTCGGACGGCGCGGGTCGTGCATTGTGTGGATCACCGTGCCGGGGGTGGAGGGGCATGTCGCCTACCCGCACCTCGCCGACAACCCGATTACCCGGCTGGTGCGCATCCTCACGCGCATCGACGCCATCCACCTCGACGTTGGCAATGACTTTTTTCAGGCGTCGAACATCGAGCCAACCACCGTCGATGTCGGCAATGTGGCGGGCAATGTCATCCCCGCCAGCGCCAGTGCGCGGCTGTCCATCCGGTTCAACGACCTGCACAAGGGCGCGGATATCGCCGCGATGATCGAGGCGCTGGTGCGCGAAGAATCGCCACAGGCCGAGGTGCGCTGGACCGTCTATGGGGAGGCGTTCCGCACCCGCCCCGACCCGTTCATCGACATGGTTGCCGACTGTGTGCGCGACGTCACCGGGCTGGTGCCCGACCGGTCGACCACCGGCGGCACGTCCGACGCGCGATTCCTGCATGTGCTCGCCCCCATTGTCGAGCTGGGCCTGCCCAACGCGACGATGCACAAACGTGACGAGGCGCTGGCCATCCCCGACCTCCACGCGCTGGTCGCCATCTACCGCCTGATTATCGAGCGGGGGTTGGCCGCCTGATGATGAGGTAGACCGCGCCGGCCCCGCCATGGCGCGGATGCGCACCCCGCACCGCAGCAATACGCGTGGCGTGGCGGGAATGGGCGAGCCAGCTTTCCAATTCGCGGCGGATTGCGCCACGCGGCGCTTCATCGGGTCCGCGCACCTTACCTGCAATCAGCAGCAGAACCCGCGCGCCGCTCGCTACGGCCTGATCGAGCGCGCGCGACAGATGCGTGTGCGCGCCGGACAGCGAATGGCCGTGCAGGTCGATCGTCATGTCGGGGGCTAGCCGACCGCCGCGCAACTGTCGTTCCCATGTGCCGTCGAGGCTATTGTGCCCGGGCGCTTGCCCCTTTCCCCTCTCCTTCAGGGGAGGGGCAGTGAGACTTGGCAGCTTGCTGCCTAGTCGCAACGCGGTGGGGCCCTCGGCCAGAGACTCCTTCGGTACGCCCCACCCCAACCCCTCCCCTAAAGGGGAGGGGCTTGAAGATAACACCCCGCCCGCAGCCGAGCGCCGCAACGGCCGTACCGTCGCCGTGATCCGCCGCCACTGACGGCGGCCGGTGTCGTCAGCGCTGTCCATTGCCGGCAGCGCCCAGCCGGGCCGCCGCCGTACGCGGCAGCAAGATAAGCGCAGAGCCGCGTGCGCTCATGCCGCCCGCAATCGCCCGCGCATCGGCACCCGCGCCCCAGAACGTGTCGAACCGGTTGGCACCGCGAATCGCCCCGCCCGTATCCTGTGCCACCCAGATGCCGCTCGCCTCCGCCCGGTCCATCGCCAACACCACCGGCGCGCCCAGCGGCACAAATGCCGGGTCAGCCGCAACGCTGGCGCGCGGCGACACGGGCAGGCCCAGCGCACCGAGCGGACCCGGCCCCGTCAGCTCCCGGAAAAACACCCAGCTGGGGTTTTCGCGCATCACTGCGGCGCCGCCGTCCGGCTGCCGACGCAAATAGGTCATCAGACCCTGCATCGACGCCTCCCCCGGCTGCAACACACCACGGTCGCGCAGCAACCGGCCAATGCCGACATAATCGCGGCCATTCTGCCCGGCATAGCCGATGCGCATCACCGTGCCGTCGGGCAGACGCAGGCGGCCCGAGCCCTGAATCTGGAGAAAGAAAAACTCGACCGCATCCTCGGCCCATGCGATTTCGAGACCGCGCCCGGCAAGCGCCCCGGCATCGATCGCCGCGCGATCAAAATAGGGGACAAGCTGCCCGTTTTCGACGCGTCCGCGCACCCGCCGCCCCGCCAAATCGGCTGCAAACGGGCTGAGGTCAACCTCCACCAAGTCGGTCGGCACGCCATAGACGGGCACGGCAAAACGGTTGCTGCGGGTGCGCGACCCGGCGATCTCCGGTTCAAAATATCCGGTGGCAAAGCCGCGCCCGTCACCCACCTGCACGGCAAGGAAATGGGTGGCAAAGAAACGGATGGCATCGGCGCCGTCCCAGCCGCGCGCAGCGTCGCACGCCGCCTGCCAGTCGCTGCCCTGTGTCAGCCCGCTAGCGTCGGTGCGCCGGACCACCGATGGGCAGGAAATGCGAAATGCGGCGAGCGCACGGCTCGCGCCCTCGGGCGTCAGGCCGAGCCGGCTGATATCGGGGCCGGCGACGACGCCGCTGGCCATGGCGGTGGTCGCTGCGGCCGGCACGTCGCCGACGGGGATGGGCGTGCCGGGCGTCGCCGGCGTCGGACGGGCCGCGACGTCGCGCGGGGGCGCGGGCACGCTGGCTGGCGGCGCGGTCGACGCGGTGGTGGCGGGGCCTGAACGGCCTGCCGGAACAATGCTGCTGCAGGCGGCGAGAAGCGACGCAGCCAACAGCGTGAACGTCAGCGAACGCCCGCGCCCCACGCCCATCCGGACCCCCCGAATCACGCTGCGTCGGTTTCGTCGAGTAGCCAGTTGGGGTCGCTGCTGTCGATGCGGCGGACAAAGCTCCACACATCATGTGTCGCAACCGCGTCGGTCATCGACCCGGCGACCATGCGGCCATCGCCATCGCGGGTAATCGCCGCAATGTCCGCGTCGAACCGCACGACGACGCGGGCCAGCCCGTGGTCGCAGCTGGCATCGATGATGCGCGCCTTGTCGATCGTGACCAGCCGGTTGTCGAGCGTTTCGCCGCGTTCGGCGCGTGCGTCGATCGCGGTGGCAAAGGCGGCGAGGCTGTCGGCGTCGCACAGTTCTGCCAGCGCGTCCTTGTCGCCGCGCCAATAGGCCTCCAATATCATGCGATAGGCGGCCTGCGCACCCGCCATAAAGCGTCCGACGTCAAAGCTGCGGTCGGCGGCAAAAATGGCGCGGATGCCGATTTCCGCCGACGGTTCATAGACGAGGTCGGCGGGGCGCGTGCCGCCGAGCGGCTGCGGTGCATCGGTCGATGGCGCGCTCGGCGCGGTGGGCGCGGTACGGATACGCTCCTCCGGCTTGGGAATCGCACCGTCCTGGCCATGCTTGCCCAGGGCGCTGTACAGGCGAAAGCCCAAAAATGCAGCGATCATCGCCAATATGATGATGGTTGAAGTCACGCCTCTCGCCATTCCTTGCCCATGGTCGTTTGACCTTAGATAGGCGATATTTTCGCGCTTTCAAACCATGGTTGCGAATTTGCTGCGCCGGAGCGGTCAGCGGGTGCCGCGAAATGCGCTGCCGTGCGCCATTGCGCCCTGCAAATGCGGCTGCTAGGGGCGACGCTGATGCCGGAAATCCGGCAAATTCCATCCCATTTGCAAAGAATAGAAAGCGTAGCGTTGCCATGGCCGACGAAGAGATTCCGAACGACACGATCACAGTTCCGGGTATTCAGCCCAATGGCGAGGACACCAGCCCCGCAATCGGCCTGATTTCGCAATATGTGAAGGATTTGTCGTTCGAAAACCCCAATGCCCCGGCCTGTTACCAATGGCCGTCGCAGCCGCAGGTTGACGTGCAGTTCAACATCGGCAGCAGCGTTGTCGGCGACAATGTCCACGAAACGGCGATCAAGATCGACATCAGCGCGACCCACCCCGAAGGGCAGAGCTTTGTCATCGACCTGACTTATGCCGGGCTGTTCGGCGTGCGCAATGTCCCCGATGACCAGGTACAGGCATTCATGCTGGCAGAGGCACCCGCCCTGCTGTTCCCCTTTGCCCGCCGGGTCATCGCCGATGCGGTCCGTGACGGCGGCTTTCTGCCGCTGTTGCTCGACCCCATCGATTTCCGCGCCCTGTTCCTGTCGCAACAGCAACAGCATCAGGCGGCTGCGGATATGGATCAGCCCGCTGGTAACGCCTGAACCGATGCCGGCGGGCGCGGTCCGCTCCGCGCCGCCAATGCCACAACGGCGCGGATGAAGGGACGCACGCGATGAGCCTGATTCGTCACGCAACGACCATTGGCGGGCTGACGATGATCAGCCGCATCTTTGGTTTTGCGCGCGACATGCTGCTCGCCCGCATTCTGGGTGCGGGCCTTGCCGCGGACGCGTTTCAGCTCGCCTTCCGGCTGCCCAACACGTTCCGGCGGTTGTTCGCCGAGGGCGCGTTTTCGGTCGCCTTTGTGCCGATGTACAGCAAGTTCCTGACGCAGGCCGGCGTCGACGAGGCGGAGCGGGAGGCGCGCGCCGCCCGATTTGCCGACGATGTGCTGTCGGTATTTGTCTGGGTGCTGACGCTGTTCACGGTGGTGGCGCTGCTGCTGATGCCGTGGATCGTCTATGGCCTTGCGAGCAATTTTCAGGAGGTGCCGGGCAAGTTCGAGCTGTCGGTCTTTCTCTCGCGCCTCACCTTTCCCTATCTCGGCCTCATCAGTCTGGCGACGCTGCTGACGGGCATCCTCAACAGCCGGTCGCGGTTCGGCCCCGGCGCCTTTGCCCCCGTGCTGTTCAACCTAACGCTGATCAGCGGCATCATCATCGGCCATTACTGGCGCGGCAACAGCGGCGACGACCGCTATGTCACCTATGCCATGGCTACATCGGTGGCGGTGTCCGGCCTCGTCCAGCTGGTCTATCTTTATGGCGCGGTGCGACGCCTCGGCCTGACATTGACGTTGCGCCGCCCGCGGCTGACCGACGATGTGAAGGCGATGCTGCGGCTGATCCTGCCCGCAACATTCGGGGCCGGAATCTACCAGATCAGCCTGTTCATCGACACGTTTTTCGCGACGTCGCTGCCACAGGGGTCGCTGACCATGTTGTCGATGGCCGACCGGCTGAACCAGATGCCGCTGGGCATTGTCGGCATCGCGCTGGGCACTGCGATATTGCCGATGATCGCCCGCGCCATCGGCAGCGGCGACGAAGCGGCGGCTCAGCGGGTGCAGCAACAGGCGGTAGAGCTGGCGACGCTGCTGACATTACCTGCCGCCGTCGCACTCGCGGTCTGCGCGCACGAGTTTGTGTCCGCATTTTTTGTCGGCGGCCGCTTTACCGCAGCCGATGGCGTCATCACCGGCAACATCGTCATCGGCATCATCACCGGTCTGCCGGCCTATGTCCTGGTCAAGGTGCTGACCCCGGGCTTTTTCGCGCGCGGCGACACGACCACGCCAGTCCGCACGGCGCTCGCGGCACTGGTGGCAAACGTCACCTTCATCCTCATCCTCATCGGGCCGCTGGGTGTGTTCGGCCTCGCGCTGGCCAGCGCGCTTGGCGCATGGTGCAACACCTTATTCCTCTATGTGCTGTTGCACCGGCGCGGACAATTTTCACTCAGCGGCCAACTGGTCTGGCGCATCGCGCGTCAGGCCGTGGCGGCCGCGATCATGGGCGGGGCATTATGGCTGTTGACCGGGGCGATCCACTGGGCCTTTACCGGGGCCTGGTATGACCGCGTCTGGGCGCTGCTCGCGACGGTCGCAGTCGGCATCACCGTCTATGCAGCGGTCGCCTATGCCATCGGCGCGCTGGACCGCGAACAGATCAAGCTGATAGTGCGGCGACGCCGCGACTAATTATCTCAGGACCATCGTCATGCGCATTCTCTCTGGCATCCAGCCAACCGGCCAATTGCATCTCGGCAATTATCTGGGTGCGAT
>CAZAWL010000125.1:0-6502 GCA_964488705.1 uncultured Sphingopyxis sp. | reverse complement strand
CGGCACATTCATCGTCCGTTCGGGGCTGTTGACCAGCGTCCACGCCTTTGCCGTCGACCCCGAACGCGGCACCTTCATCCTCGCGCTGCTGATCTTGTATATCGGCGGCGCGCTGACGCTGTTTGCACTGCGCGTCGGCACGGTAGCAGAGGGCAAACGGTTCGCATTGTTGAGCCGCGAGGGCGCGCTGATCATCAACAACCTGCTGTTGTCGGTGATTCTGGTGGTGGTGCTGGTGGGCACATTATCGCCCATCGTGGCGGAGGCGTTCGGGTCACAGATTTCGGTCGGGCCGCCTTATTTCAACCCATGGACCGCTATTTTTGCCCTGCCGCTGGTGGCCGTCATGGTCATCGGCCCGCTGCTGAAATGGCGTCGCGATTCCGGTGACAAGGTGCGCAAATGGGCGCCGCTGATGCTGGGCGCGTCGGCGCTGGTCATCGTCATGCTGGCCATGATTGCGCCGGGTATGCGCCTGTTGCCCATGCTCGGGCTCGGCTTTGCGGCCGGTGTCGCACTGCTCAGCTTTGTGCCGTTGCTCGGGCGCAACCTTCGGCGCACACCGCTCCCCATCTATGGCATGGTGATCGCGCATTTCGGCGTTGCCGTGGCGCTGGCCGGGATGGCAACCGAAAGTGCATTCATCAAGGAACGGTTGAGCGCCGTCGGTGTCAACGACGCGGTGACGGTTGGCGATTGGCGCGTGACCTTGAGCGATGTGCGGCCGGTCGTTGGCGCGAACTGGACCGCGCTCGAAGGCGTGCTCTTGATCCAGCGTGGCGGCGACACGGCGATCATGCGGCCACAGGCCCGCACATTCACCCAGCCGCCCACCGAAACCAACGAAGCCGCGCTGCTGACGCGGTGGGATGGTCAGCTCTATGCCGTGCTGGGACAGCCGGTCGGCGATGACCGTTGGCAGCTGCGCCTGTGGTGGAAACCGCTGGTCTGGTGGATATGGGCCGGCGGCGGTCTGATCGCGCTTGGCGGTTTGCTGGCGTTGATCGGTCGCATCCAGCTGCGCAGCATGATGCGCATTATCTGGCCATTCGGACGGGGGAGCAGCGTGGCATGACAATGACGCAGCCGACTACCCGGCGCGGCAACTGGGTCATCTGGTTACCGCTGATCGTCATGGCGGTGCTCGGCGTACTGTTCGCCTATGGCCTGACGCGTGACGACCAACGGCTGATCCAGTCGCAATGGATCGACAAGCCGATGCCGGCATTCGACCTGCCCCCGGCGATCGAGGGGCAGCCGGGCCTGTCGAGTGCCTCGCTGGCCGACGGGCGGCCGCGCCTGATCAACGTCTTTGCCAGTTGGTGCATCCCCTGCCGGATAGAGGGCCCGCAGCTGGAGGAGCTTAAGGCACGCGGCGTCATCATCGAAGGGATAGCGGTGCGCGACCGGCCCGAGGATCTGGCCCGTTTCCTGTCGGAAATTGGCAATCCCTATACCAGCATCGGCGCCGATGTGCGCAGTCAGGTGCAGATAGCGATGGGCTCGTCCGGCGTGCCGGAAACATTTCTGGTCGATGGCAACGGCATCGTGCGCGAACAGATTCAGGGGGTGATCACCGCCGATATGGTGCCGGTCATCCTCGCCAAATTGCGGGGGATGCGCCGATGATCCGTCCGATGCTGATCGCCGTCGCGTTGCTGGCCGGCATCGTGCAGACGCCGTTGCTGGCGCAAAGCGGGTTGCCGCCGGCACCCTTTGCCTATCAACAACTCGACGACCCGCGACAGGAAGCCGCGGCCAAGGCGTTGATGGAGGAGCTGCGCTGCCTCGTCTGTCAGGGTCAGTCGATTGCCGATTCCGACGCGCCGCTGGCGGGCGATATGCGCAGCGAAGTGCGCGAACGCATTGCGGCAGGCGAAAGCCCGGCCGCGATCCGCGAATGGCTGATCCAGCGTTACGGCAACTGGGTCACCTATGATCCGCCATTCGGCCCCGATACCGCAGTGCTGTTTATCGTCCCCGTCATCGCGCTGTTGCTCGGCGGGTGGCTGGTGGTGCGGCGCTTTCGCATGGCGGACGCCAGCGCGCCGTCGACTGACGAAGGGGGGCAAGGGTCATGATGGCGCTCGCGATGATCTTGCTGTTGGGGTTGCTGGTGTGGCTGGCGACCATTTTTGGGGCGCGCGTGGCGGCAACCGCCCGCATCCCGATTGCCGCCGCGATCATGTTTGGCCTGACGGGCTATCTGCTCGCGGGGCAGCCGGGCCTGGCCGGGGCACCAAAACAGCCGCCCGCCGCCACCGACAGCGCGGGCTTTGGAGAGGAATTAACCGACCCGCGAGGCGGCATGGGCGACCGGTTCAACGAAGCCAACCAGTGGCTGGGTGCTTCGGACGGCCTGATGCGGCTGGGGCGGACGGAATCGGCGGCGCGCATGCTCGAATCCGGCCTGCGCCGTTTCCCGCGCAACGTCGACCTGTGGGTCGGTTATGGCAATGCCATGGTCGCGCACGCGGGCGGCGTCATGACACCGGCCGCTGCCATGGCGTTTGACAAGGCCGCCGATATCGACCCGACCCACCCCGGCCCGCCCTTTTTTGCCGGGCTGTCGCTGGCGCAGGGCGGGGATTTCGCGGGCGCCCGGATGATCTGGCAACAACTGCTCGACCGCAGCCCGGCCGACGCGCCATGGCGGGCCGACCTGATGCAACGCCTGTCGAGCCTGCCACCCGCTGCCGCGCCCGCGCCCGCGGCGGAGGCGGCGACGCCGGCAACAGCACCGGGTGCGGTGCCGCCCGCACCGACCCCCTGAGCCCGACCTGTGCCGACCGGCGCAGACCTGTTGCAGCGCAGCATGTCCGGTGCTAGCGGCGTTCGCTGGCGGGTCGCGCCGGAACTGATGGAGTCGCGCAATGGCGACCGGTGATAACACGCTTTCGCCCGATCATCCGATGGGGCCGGGCCATGACGCCGACGGCGCGCTGGACGGCGTCGGGCATCATCACAAGGACGGATTTGGCAAGCTGGCGCTGGGCGCGATCGGCGTCGTTTATGGCGACATCGGCACCAGCCCCATCTACGCCTTTCGCGAAACATTTGCCGGTCATCACCGCATCGACGTCGACCCTGTCCACATCGTTGGCGTACTCAGCCTCGTTTTCTGGTCGATGATGATCGTCGTCACATTCAAATATGTGCTGACCATCATGCGGGCGGACAACAAGGGCGAGGGCGGCAGCCTCGCGCTGCTGGCGCTGATCAACCGCGAAGGCAGCAACACCAAACGACGCTGGAGCGCGCCGATCATCCTGTTGGGGGTATTTGCGACGGCGCTGTTTTACGGCGATTCCATGATCACACCGGCGATGTCGGTCATGTCGGCTACCGAAGGGCTGAAATATGTCAGCCCCACTTTTGACGGATTGTCCGTGCCCATCGCCGTGATGATCCTCGTCGGGCTATTTGCCATTCAGGCCCGCGGGACGGCCAAGGTCGGCGCGCTGTTCGGCCCGATCATGCTGACCTATTTCGCGGTGCTGGCGGGTCTGGGCCTGTCGCACCTGTTGTCGATGCCCGGCATCATCCTCGAAACGCTCAACCCGCTCAATGCCGTGACCTTTTTTCAGGTCGACGGATTCCGCGCCTTCATCGCCATGGGGTCGGTGGTGCTGGCCGTGACGGGGGCAGAGGCGCTCTATGCCGACATGGGGCATTTCGGCCGCAAACCCATCGGCGTGTCATGGCTGGCGATTGTCCTGCCGTGCCTGATGCTCAACTATATGGGGCAGGGCGCGATGATCATTTCGCTCGATGCCGTGAACCATCAAAGCGCCGTCGACGCCATCGCCGACCCGTTTTTCCTCATGGCGCCGGACTATTTGCGCCTGCCGGTCGTCGCGATTGCGTTGCTGGCCACGATCATTGCCAGCCAGGCCGTGATTTCAGGCGCATTTTCACTCACCCAACAGGCCATCCAGCTCGGTTTCATGCCGCGTCTGCGCATCATGCACACCAGCGAAAATGCGGCCGGCCAAATCTATATTCCCACGATCAACTGGGCGCTCGCGATCATGGTGATCTCGCTCGTCCTCCTGTTCCAGTCGTCGAGCAATCTGGCCGCGGCCTATGGCATTGCAGTGACCGGCGCGATGTTCATCGACACCTGCCTGCTGGCGGTCGTGCTGTTCAGCCTGTGGAAGTGGCCGGCATGGAAGGCGTTGCCGCTGCTCGCCCTCTTCATCGTCGTCGACATGGCCTATCTGGGCGCAAACCTTCTCAAGGTGCCGGATGGCGGATGGTTCCCGCTGGCGGTGGGGCTGATCATCTTTACCATGCTGACAACCTGGGCACGGGGCCGCAAATTGATGCAGGACCGGCTGGCAGAGGGGGCCATGCCGCTCAACCTGTTCGTCCAGAGTGCAGCCAATTCGGCCAGCCGCGTGCCCGGAACGGCGGTGTTCATGACATCGACTGCACAGGGCGTCCCGCCCGCGCTGCTCCACAACCTCAAGCACAATAAAGTGCTGCATGAACGCATCATCCTGTTGACCGTCCAGATCAAGGATGTGCCGTTCGTGCCGGAGGACAAGCGCGTCATGTCAGAGGATATGGACCGTGGATTCCACCGCATCATCCTGCGCTATGGTTTTATGCAGACGCCCGATGTCCCGGCGGCGCTGACCAAGATTGATTGCTGCGGCACACGATTCAGGATGATGGACACCAGTTTCTTTCTGTCGCGTCAGACACTGCTGGCATCGGCGCGGCCCGGCATGGCGCTGTGGCGGGAAAAACTGTTCGCCTGGATGTTGCGCAACGCCGAAAGCGCGATGGAGTTTTTCCGTTTGCCCACCAACCGCGTCGTCGAATTGGGTAGCCAGGTAGAGATTTGACGCACAGGGCCGCGCCGCACGGATAGCGCAGCAGAATCATCCGCTGTGGAGCAATGCTGGTAAATGCGCTGGCAATGGCGGGCGCTTTGGTTCAGCCTTCGCGCAACGACGTGAGGCTGGGCCGGTCAGTTGGACGATAGAATAGCGCCATATCAGGACAATGACGGCGGCCGGGGGCAGCCCGCAACGCTGTTCATGGTGGCATCGGCGGGCGTTGAACTCAGCCTCGGCACGATCGCGCCGATTGCGGGGCAGATGGGCCTGCTGGGCGATGCATTCCGTTTGCAGGCCGATGCCGCGCATTTGCCTGTCCGACTGGGCAGCACGGTAGCGGCGCTGACCACAGGCGGGCAGGCCGCGGCCCTCTTGGCCGACGCGCTGGACGGTGCGGAACCGGCCTGGTCGGGCGTCGACGGGGCGGACGCCAATGCCGGTGGCGCGGTGCTGGCCCTGACGCTGCAAAGCCATGGGGGCAATGATCGCACGGCTGCCGCGCAGCAACTCTGCGCCATGTCGGCGATGCTGGCCGCGCGGCTAGATCTGCGCGCGCTTTTCTGGTCGCCCGCCGCGCTTTGGACGTCACCGGCTGATCTGGCTGCGGCGGTGATCGCGATGGAAAAGGCGGGGGTGCCGCCGGTGCTGCACATCATCGCCTTTGTGGACGGCGGGGATGCCGCTGTGGACGGGCCGGCGGAGGTGGGCAGCCTGTGCACGCGCGGCCTGGCATGGTTTGCCGGACAGGAGCTGGAGATTTCCGGCCCGGATGACATGACGCGGGCGGAGCTGATGCGCCGCGCAGCGCGCATCGCGGTGCATGCGATGGTGCATGGCCCCTTTGTCGAACCGCAACGGAGCGACGGCCTCGAACCCGGGGAGGTGATCCGGATTACGCCGGCAACGCGCTCGGGGGATGGCAAGACGATGATCGTGCGGGTCGCCGTCACCGTTGCATCCGGGCGTTGATGTGGGCCAGCGTGCGCCAGCCGGATACCAGCAACACCATCTGCTGCCGCGCGCCATATTGCGGCGACCCGATGTCCGGCACCTGCTCGACCAGATAGCCGGGGCAGGCGGGGACAGGCGCGCCGCATCATGTAACTGCCTGTGGCTGCCCTGTGACGAGCGCATCGCGCTCACGACCGGCCGGGCGCTGCATCGCGGGCCGCACCCGCGCTATAATGATGTAGTGGCGGCGCGGGTCGACCGCGTCCTCGCGCGATACGGTCGTTCGCGTGACCGCACGATGCTGTTGATCGCGTCGGTGCAGCTGGCGCGGCTGCAAGCTTGTCTGACGCGGATTCTGGCCGGTCGCGGCCCGCGCCTGATTCAACTTAATCGCCGCGATCCGCTACGTGCCTTTGCCGATTACAGCTATCTGGACGCGGCCATCAGCCGTCTGGCGACCGCGTCGCAGCCTGTGGTGGCGTCAACCGCGATAGGCAGCGCTGAGGTTGGCATAGGCGGCACGGTATTCGCCTTCGAACCGGTCGACGAGGTCGGCGACGCTGCGCACGCTGGCGATGCTGCCGATCCCCTGACCTGAACCCCAAATATCCTTCCACGCCTTGACCTTGGTGTTGCCGCCCGACCCGAAATTCATGGTCTTGAGGTCGCCTTCGGGCAGATTGTCCGGGTCGAGCCCGGCACGA
>CAZAWL010000124.1:0-6516 GCA_964488705.1 uncultured Sphingopyxis sp. | reverse complement strand
CCCGTCCACCGCCTTGCTGACAAGGATGCTGACCGAGACGCGACGGTTTTGTGCCCGCCCCTCCTCCGTCGCATTATCCGCCGTCGGGTCGGATTCCGACATGCCGCTCGGCGTCAGCATGCGGTACGGGGCCCAGCGACAGCGTTGCTGCAGATGGTTGACCACGCGGCCGGCGCGCCGTTCACTCAACGTCTGGTTATAGTCTTCGTCACCGACTGAATCGGTATAGCCGACCACCAGCAACAGCGCGTTATCGACGCCCTGCGCCTCCTGCGCTGCGGCACAGAGTTCGGCCTCGTCAGCCGGAGTCAGTTGCCACCGGGCCGTGTCGAAATAGACATTCATCGTCCGGCGCACATTATATTGGTCGATATTGGCGACGCGGCTGCGCAGCGCGTCAGTCGCCGCCGTTTGTTCGGCAAAACCCTGTTCGGTGCCGTCGCGGATCATCGTCGCGGTGCGCAGGTCGGTGTTGCGCATGCTGACGCGCCGGGCGACGAGCGTGTCATTCCATTGAACCGTCTCTATGGTCACGGGCAGGCCGTTGACCAGCGAAGCAGTGTCGAGCGCGCGCCGGCCCAGACCGAGAAATCCGCCGCGACCGCGCACTTCGGTACCGTCGCTGACGAGGATGACGGTGCGCGCGGAATCGGCACCGGTGATTTGAATCCGACCGGGGCGACGGGCCGAAATCGTACCCTCAACTTGCGGTCCCGGCTCAAAGCCTGTCAGGTCGGCGGGGGGAATGCCGGTCACGGTAATGTCGGCGTTTGGCGGGCTGGTCACGCCATCCTGTGCCAGCGCCGGGACAGCGGATGCGACTGCGATCAACAGCGCTGCCTGACGAATACGGGGTTGGAACGGGGTCTCCATGGAGATTCTCCTTCATTGCTCTCGGCTGCACAACCCCCGTTTCGCCATGTCCGATTCTGCGATGATCCGGCGACAAAGCTCGACTTTGTCGCGGACAGGCCGCCCGCGATGCCGTCATCGGACCAGCACCCTTGATGCGCAAAGCCCAACCTGATCGGCATTTCGTGTCTGCACGATGAACGAGACGCGGCGTCGATTCAGGAAAGGGACGGTCGGTGGCGGACCGTCGATGAACCGAAACGCGCGGCTGCGCTCAGACCGGTCGCAAGGGCGGGCGTACGACGCGCACCATGGCAACGCCGAGCAGGCACAGCCATGCCAAGCCGATGCCCACAGCGAGCCATTGCGGCATTGCCAGCGCGGCCAGCCCGCCAACGCCGCCCGCGATCATCAGCCAGCGCACCACCGTCCAGCCCGGCCCCGGCCAGCGCCCGATCAGCCAGCCGAGCAGCACCCCGTTAAGGGCGAGCAGCGCAAATTTGGTGCGGACCAGCCAAAACAGGCTGTCGATAATCGCCGGGTCCGCCGGGTTGCCGACGCGGGCCGCCCAGGACAGTAGGAACAGCTGACTATCCTCCAACAGGTCGCACCCCGCAGCGATCAGCGCACAATTGATGGCCAATATGCCGAGCAACCGGCCATTGGCCCTGAGCGCCCATGCCGCAAAAATCTGAAAGGCGGTAAAGGCGGGGATATAGACCATGACATCGATACGGTTGACCGCATCCATCGCAACCGACAGCGCCGACCGGCAGGGATCCTCACCAAAAAATGCGGCGACCTCCGCCGGGCTGCGTACCCACTCAAATTGCAGGATGGCGGACAGCGGCGAATGGCCGCCGCACGCCTGCTGGTCGGGGACGGCACCCATCGCCGCCATGGCCCCGACCATGACCGCCGCCGCAACCAGGCATAACAGCCACGGCCAGCGCGACAATGTCGCCCCGTCAGAAACTTGCGTCATCGTCCATCCCCCAAGATACGCCAAGCGAGATCGGCAAATTCGCACAGCAGCGGCCGCGTATCGCGCGGGTCGATGATATCCTCCACGCCAAATCGTTCGGCAGTGCGAAAGGGCGAACGGACGCGATTCAGCCGTTCGCGGATCGCGTCCAAATGCGCGGCGGGATCGTCGGCGGCCTCCAGCTCGCTTTTATAGGCGACTTCCACCCCGCCCTCGATCGGCAGGCTGCCCCAATCGCCCGACGGCCACGCAAATCGGTATTGGAACCGCTCTGCATTGCTCATCGCGCTGCCGGCAATGCCATAGGCGCGGCGGATGACGACGGTGGCGAGCGGCACCTGTGCCCGGTAAATGGCGTTCATCGCCTGCACGCCATAGCGGATCGTGCCGGCACGCTCTGCCTCCCCGCCGATCATGAAACCGGGATTGTCGACCAGGTGGACAATGGGCAGGTGAAACTGGTCCGCCAGCTTTACAAAGCGTTCAACCTTTTCGCTGGTTTTTGCGTCCCACGATCCGCCCAGAAAACTGGGGTCGCTGGCCAGCAGCGCGACCGGCCATCCGTCCATCCGCGCAAAGGCGGTAATTGCTGCCCGGCCCCAGCGCGCGCCCATTTCAAACAGCGAACCGGTGTCGACGACATGGCCGATCAGCCGCCGCATCGCATAGACCTGTTTGGGGTCGCGCGGGACGATCGACAGCAGCGTCTCGTCGCGACGCTCGACCGGGTCGCTGCATGGCTGGCGCACGGCACGCCCATGCACCGACGACGGCAGATAGGACAAAAAGCGCCGCGCTGCGGCAAATGCGTCGGCCTCGCTCGCCACTTCGTCATCGACGACGCCATTGCGGGTGTGGATGTCCGCCCCGCCCAGTTCCTCGCGATCGAGCGTGTCACCGATGGCAGCAGCCACCGCTGGCCCCGCCGCAAACATCTGGCTCAGGCCGCGCACCATGACGCTGTAATGGCTGGCCACGACGCGCGCCGCACCAAGGCCCGCGGTCGGACCGAGCGAGAGGGCGACAACCGGCACGGTGTCGAGGTTCGCAATCACATGGTCCCAGCCCGGGACGTGTGGAATATAGGTATAACCCATATCCTCCAGCGATTTGACCGAACCACCACCGCCCGTACCATCGACCATGCGGATCAGCGGCAGGCGCAGTTCATGGGCCATCGCCTCACACTGGATGAACTTGCGATGGAGCGCCGCGTCGGCGGCCCCGCCACGCACCGTAAAATCGTCCGCCGATGCCACCACCGGCCGCCCCTGCACATCGGCACGGCCAAAGATGAAATTGCTCGCGGCAAGGTCGATCAATTGCCCTGCATCATCATATCGGCCGCGGCCGGCGATCTTTCCGATTTCGCGAAACGAACCGGCGTCGACCAGCGCGGCAATTCGGGCCCGCGCATCCATCTTGCCACGGCTGTGCTGTCGCGCGACCTTTTCCGCGCCGCCCATGGCTTCGGCCATGGCGCGGCGGCGCGCCAGTTCCTCAATTTCCGGTGTCCAGTCACTCATAGCCCGCACGCTAACGTTCCTGCCGGGAGGCGCAATGGCAAAACCGCTCGACAACAGGGTCGCTCCGTGCCCAATATGGGCCTATGGCACCCACACCCATTCTGGCCGGAAGAACGGCCATCGTCACCGGCGGATCGCGCGGTATCGGCCGCGGCATTGCACTGGCTTTGGCGGGCGCAGGCGCCGACATCGCCATCAATTATCGCCGCGACGCGGACGCCGCAGCGGCGACAGCAGACGATATCAGGCGACTTGGCCGCCGCGCCGAAACCTATGCCCGGGATGTGAGCATGGATGCGGATTGCGCCGCGCTGGCCGCCCAGGTGGCGAGCGATTTTGGCGGTTTCGACATCCTCATCAACAATGCCGGTATCGCATCGACGGGGCGGACCGTCGCGGAAACCAGCGCGGAGGAGGTGGTGCGGCTGATGGCCGTCCACGCGCTCGGCCCGCACGCCATGTGCCGCTGGGCCTTGCCGCATCTGCGCAAATCAGCGCGGTCCGACATCATCATGATTTCATCGGTGGCAACCGACGGCCATGTGGCGCGCGGCGCACCCTATTCCATGGCAAAGGCTGCGATGGAATCGCTGGGCCGGACGCTTGCCAAAGAGGAAATGCCAAACGGTGTGCGCGTCAACATCGTCAAGCCTGCCCTGACCGTCACCGACATGGGTGAACGGCTCGCCAAGGCGGTGACCGGCGTCGGCGACATTCACGAACTCGACCAGCGTTTCCCGTTCGGGCGCGTCGCGACACCGGACGATGTCGCGGCTGTGGTGGTGTGGCTGGTTTCGCCGGCCAACCCCTATTGCAGCGGACAGGCGATCAATGTGGACGGCAGTGGAGGCGGAAATTGGCGTTGAACCATAAACTGATCTGGGTCGCCTGTGCTGCGACGGTGGCAGCCGCAACCGGGGCGGCTGCCAGCCCGACAACGGAACGGGGCTCAGAAGCCATGGAGGCAGCGTACGCCGCAATGGAAGCGGCCGCTGACGAAGCGGAAGAAGCCCCGATGCGGTTTAACCCGGATGCCGACGCCGAGGCCGATGTCAATGCGGCTCTCGCCGCCGCACAGAATAGCGGCCGGCACGTCATGATCATATTGGGCGGCGATTGGTGCCATGACAGCATGGCCATTGCCGACCTGTTTGCCCAGGACCGGTTCCAGACCATGCTGAATGCCCGCTATGAAATCGCGTGGGTCCATGTGCCCTTTGACCCGACCGCACGCAGCATCGCCGTGGCGCATCGCTTTGGCCTGGGGGATATTGTCGGCACCCCTACGGTGCTGATCCTGACCCCCGCTGGCCAGCCCATCAACCTCGACGACGCGCCGACATGGCGCAACGCGGCGAGCCGAAAGCCGGAAGCCATTTATCGCCATTTTGCGCGGGCGGTCGCCCCGGTCGCCCCGCCAGCAGCACAGGAGTAAGTCCGTGACACCGCAAGCTTCCGTCAACAGCCCCTTTGGCTATCGGTCCACCGCGGCAGAGGTGATTGCCGGCATCGACCTGTCGGGCAAAGTCGCCGTCGTCACCGGCGGTTATTCGGGGCTGGGCACCGAAACCGTGCGGGCGCTGGCGGGTGCGGGCGCCCGTGTCGTCGTCCCTGCGCGCAGGCCCGACAATGCGGCCAACGACCTCGCCGACGTCGTTGGCGACATTACCATATTGCCGATGGACCTGGCCGACCCCGCCTCGATTGAAGCATTTGCATTGACGCTGTCGGGCATAACCGACGCGGTCCACATCATCATCAACAATGCCGCCATCATGGCCTGTCCGCTGGCGCGGGACGCCGACGGGCATGAAAGCCAGTTTGCGACCAACCATTTGGGGCATTTCCGCTTTGTCGGTGCTTTGTGGGGGCTACTCAAAGCGGCGGGCGGCGCCCGCGTCGTGACGCTGTCATCGAGTGCGCATGCACGCGGCGGGCTGGACCTTGACGACCTCGACTTCCATCGGCGCGACTATGACAAATGGGTCGCCTATGCCCAGTCCAAATCCGCCAATGCGCTGTTCGCGATGGCGCTCGACGAACGCGGCAAGGTGCACGGCATCCGCAGCTTTGCCGTCGATCCGGGCGGGATCCGCACCCCGTTGCAACGCAGTCTGACGATGGCGGAACAGGTGGCTCTGGGCTGGTATGATGCCGACGGCAACCTCAACCCGCTGTTTAAATCCGTCGGGGAAGGTGCGGCAACCAGCATCTGGTGTGCAGTGTCACCGCTGCTCGACGGCAAGGGCGGCGTGTTCGCCCAGAATTGCGACGTGGCGGCACCTTGGGAGGAAGGCGCACCGATGCAGGTTGGCGTGCATGCGCATGTCCGCGACATGGCAACCGCTGAGCGGCTGTGGGCGATTTCGGAGGAACTGACGGGGGTCCGCTACGATTGATGCGGGTCAGCTAACCTCCACACCCGCAATCCGTGCGCCCAGCTTTGCCGTGATGGCGAACAGGGCGTCGCCGTCGCTCTGACGCAGCCTGGCAAGGTCCATCTCCATCCCGCGCGCGACGACGAGTTCGCGTACACCGGCCTTGGCGGCGGCGATGATTTCCGCCGCGCATTCGTCAACGGGGATGCCATTGTCGATTTGCGGGTCGCTATGCCCCTGCTTGCTGCCGTCGGCGGTCAGCGCGTTACGTGCAACATCTGTCGCCACCGACCCGGGCAGCACCGTCAGCACGTGCAATCCATGGGCGATTTCCGTTTCCGCCCGCAACGCATCCATATAGCCGATGAGGCCGTGCTTGGCGGCGCAATAGGCGGTGCGCAACGGCACGCCCGCCCGACCGGCAACCGACGAAATGGCGATGACCATGCCACCGCGCCGCGCCGTCAGATGCGGCAGGCAGTGCTGAGTCAGGTGAATCGGTGCGATCAGGTCGGCAGCAATGACGGCGTCATAGACCCCCGTTTCCGTATCAACAGCGAGGCTGCGCTGGCTGATCCCGGCATTGTTGACCAGCACGTCGATGCCGCCCCGCCAGTCCGCCGCGGCCGCAACGTGTGCCGGCAGCGATGACAGGTCGGTCGTGTCGAACGGCAGGACGAGGTGGTCGCCGCCCAGCTGTCCGGCCACAGCGGCCAGCGCATCGGCGCGGCGGCCCGAGAGGATCAGCCGCGCCCCTTCGGCCGCAAAGGCACCG
>CAZAWL010000123.1:0-6538 GCA_964488705.1 uncultured Sphingopyxis sp. | reverse complement strand
AGCAACCTCGACATTGCATTGTCCGGCCCCGGCTTTCTGGTAACCCGCGGCAACGATGGAGACGGGCCGACCTATCTGACCCGTGACGGAGGGCTGGGCGTAAATTCGGCCCGCTGGCTTACCGATTCCAACCGCAATCTGGTGCAGGTGCTGCCCGCCAATGTCGATGGCACGGTCAGTGCGGGCGGTCTGGAATCGGCGCGTTCGCTGCAACTTCCGACCCGGTCGGGCGTGCCGGTTGCGACGACCGCCCTCAGCCTGGCTGCGACCTTGCCCGCCACGGCGGACAAACCGGCGCTGCGCCCGCAATATTCGGCGAGCCAGCCCTACGTCTTCAATCCCGCCGACCCGGGCAGCTATAATTTCTCGCAACAGACGCGGGTCGTGGACGCCGCCGGGCAACATGTGAATGCCACGCTCTATTTCACCGCGACGAGCGCGGTTGCCGCGGGTGACCCGACCGACAATTGGGACGTGCATGTCGTCATTGGCGGCGAAGACGCCACGCCGACGCCGATCACCTTGTCATTCGATTCAGCAGGTGCTTTGACCAGCCCCACCGGCGCCACGCCGCTGACGACGGTAACCCCCGCCGGCACGGCGGCGCCACTGTCCATCTCGCTCAACCTCAGCGGAACCAATTTGGGCGGCGTTGATTTCGGGGTGAACAATATCGTTCAGAACGGGCTCGCGACGGCGGCTTTCTCCGATTTCGAAATCAGCTCCGACGGGGTACTCACTGCCTCCTTTGCGGATGGCACCAGCCAGGTTTTGGGCCGATTGCTGCTGGCCAACGTCCCTGATCCGACCGGTCTGCGACAAGCCGGCGACGCCCAATGGACGCTGGCCCGCGACGCCGGCCCGCCCAGTTTCGGCAGCCCTGGCGATGGCTCTTTCGGCAATTTGCAGATCGGCGCCATCGAACGCTCCAACGTGGACCTGACAGAGGAACTGGTGGCGCTGATCGCCGCACAGCGAACCTTTCAGGCCAATGCCCGGGCGATCGATGCGGCCAATACGTTGAGCCAGACTGTGATCAACCTGCAGAATTAGGGGCTGCGCAACTGAAGGACCATTGCCATGGACAGGCTAATCTATACGGCATTTTCGGCGATGCGCGGTGCAATGGCGCGTCAGACAGCACTCGCCAACAACCTCGCCAATGCGTCGACAACCGGCTTTCGGGCCGATGTCACGGCGGCGACAGCGCTCTGGCTCGACGGGTCATCGACCATCGACAGCCGGGCACTGGCCGACCGCGCCGTGGTCGGTGCTGCCATGCACGCCGGTTCCGTCACCCGCACCGACCGGCCGCTCGACATCGCCATCAACGGCGACGCCTTGATGGCGGTACAGGCTGGCGATGGCAGCGAGGCCTATACAAGGCGCGGCGACCTCCAGTTATCGGCGTCGGGCCTGCTGACCACGGGTGACGGTTTTATCGTCATCGGTCAGAGCGGCCCCATCACCGTCCCGCCGCATGACGCACTGCAGATTGATGGCGAAGGCCGGATCAGCATCGTACCGCCCGGCGGTGACGCGGCGACGCCACAGGCGCTCGACCGGTTACGGCTCGCAACGGCGCAGGGGAGTGAACTGGTCAAGGGCACGGACAATCTGATGCGTGTGCCGCAGGGCGGCGTCCTGCCAGAGGCTGCCGGTGCCACCGTCACCGTTGGCGCGCTCGAATCCTCAAATGTCAGCCTCACCTCCACGCTCGTGGATATGATCGACGCCAGCCGTTCCTGGGAACAGCAACTGCGCCTCATTTCCAGCCTGCGCGAGATGGGCGAGGCCACCAGCAATTTGATGCAGATGCCGTCATGAGGTCGGCCCATTCCACGCAAACAGGAGTATTTCCATGACCTACGCAGCTTTGGACGTGGCCCGAACCGGGCTCGATGCCCAGTCGATGCGCATGCGCGTGATCGCCAACAATCTCGCCAACGTCAACACCACCGGGTTCAAGCGCGACCGTGCCGAATTTCAAACCCTGTCTTATCAACAGGTGGTGGCCGCCGGCGCGAACTCATCCGGCGACAATCGCTATGCGACCGGCCTCAACCTCGGCACCGGCGTCAATGTCGGCGGCACCGGGCGGGTCATGACAGCAGGGGCCCTGCAATCGACCGAAAATCCGCTCGACCTGGCCATCGAGGGCGACGGGTTTTTCCGCGTAGCGATGCCCGATGGCACCACGGGCTATAGCCGCGCCGGAAATTTTCATTTGTCGGCCGATGGCAATATCGTGACGTCTGACGGCATGCCGCTCGAACCAGCCATCCAGATCCCCGACGGGGCACAGGCCATCACTGTCGGTGCCGATGGAACGGTGACGGTGCAGGTTGCTGGTCAGGCCGAACCGAGCGAGGCCGGGCGGTTAGAAATCGCCCGCTTTGCCAACAGCGCCGGGCTGCGTGCGCTGGGCAATAATCTCTATGCCGAAACGGCGGCGAGCGGCACGGCCCAGTCCGGCACCCCCGCCGCAGAGGGCCGCGGGTCGATTCGCCAGGGTTTCCTCGAAGGGTCGAACGTCAATATCGTCCAGGAACTTGTCGACATGATCGAAACGCAGCGCGCCTATGAGGTGAATTCGCGCATGATTTCCTCCACCGACGAAATGCTGCGCAATGCCACGCAACAGCTCTAAGCGGCGACGCCAACTGACTGCGCTGACGCTGGCAGCGGTCGCCGCCGCGTCGGCGCCCATTGCTGGCGCACAGACGACACCGACAGCGGATTCGGCGTCGCGTGGGCCGGGCGGTGCCATCTATGACGCAGCGTCGCCTTATTCGCCGCTGACCTCCGGCCAGCGCGCCAGTCAGATCGGCGATCTGCTGACCATCGTCCTGGTCGAACGCACGCAGGGGTCGGTTACCAATAGCGGTGGCATAGACCGTGACAGCAGCATTGGCATTTCCCCGCCGGCCACGGGCCCATTGTCGATCCTGTCGGCGACCGACATCGGTGCCAGCGGCAACGCCAATTTTGCCGGCAGCGGCCAGTCGGCTCAGGCCAACCAGCTGTCGGGGGAAATTAGCGTACGGGTCGTTGGCGTCGAACCCAATGGCAATCTGCACATAGCAGGCGAAAAGCGCATCCGCATCAACCGGGGGGATGAAACCATCCGCGTTACCGGCGTGGTCCGCCCCATCGACATTTCCAACGACAACCGGGTGCTGTCGATCCGCATCGCGGAACCGGAAATCGAATATTCCGGCCGCGGGGAAATCGCACGCGGCAGTCGCCAAGGCTGGCTGACCCGCTTTTTCACCCGGATCAGCCCATTTTGATGGATCCTATCATGCGCAAATTCCTCTACCTCTTTTCCGTCCTCCTGGCCGTTGCTGCCGCACCGGCACAGGCGTCGCGGTTGAAAGACCTCGGCACTTTTCAGGGAGCACGGCCGAACCAGCTGGTCGGCTATGGCATTGTCGTCGGGCTGGCCGGGACCGGCGACGACAATCTGGAGTATCTCACCCAGGGAATGAACAGTATTGCCGCCCGCTTTGGCGTCACTCTGCCTCCCGGCGTCAATCCCGCGCTGCGCAACAGCGCCGCGGTGCTCATCACCGCCGAGCTTTCTCCTTTTGCCAAGCCGGGGCAACAGATGGACATTACCGTCTCCGCGCTGGGCCGGGCACGTTCGCTGCGCGGTGGCACGCTGATCCTCGCACCGCTGCGGGGCGCAGACGGACAGATTTACGCGATGGCGCAGGGCAACCTCGTCGTCGGCGGTCTCGGCGTGTCGGCGCAGGACGGCTCGCAATTGACGGTCAATGTGCCGTCAACCGGACGGATTGCCGCAGGCGCGACCGTCGAACGCGAAGTGACGGCCAATTTTGCGACCAGCGATGTGCTCGTCTTTAACCTGTCGAGCAGTGACCTGACGACCGCCAATCTGGTCGCGGATGCCATCAATCGCAATCTGGGACAGGATATTGCCCGCGCCATCGATTCTGTTTCGATCGTCATCAGCGCACCCGAGGGCGCGGCGCTGCGAACGGAGCTGATGAGCCGCATCGAAAATATCGAAGTCACGCCCGCCGCGGCCCCGGCCCGCGTCATCGTCAATTCGCGTACCGGCACCATCGTCATCAATGGCGCCGTACGGATCGACCAAGCCGCCGTCACCCATGGCCGGTTGACCGTCGTCGTCGATGAAAACCCGCGGGTCGTGCAACCGGCACCACTCTCCGAAGGCCGCACGGCAGTCGAACAGGACAGCAGTATCGACGCCGGCGAAGAACGGGCCCCAATGTTCCTAGTCGGACCGACGGTCAACCTCGCCGAAATCGTCGCAGCCATTAATCAAATCGGCGCCGGGCCGTCTGATCTAACAGCCATATTGGAAGCGCTGAAACGCGCAGGCGCGCTGCGCGCTGAACTGGAGGTTATCTGATGATCAACGCTGTTTGCCGGCCGGCCGGACCATCAGCCGATCCCAGCGCACGCCGCGCCGCACCACAAGAATTGATCGATGCCGCCAACGGCTTTGAGGCCATATTTCTGCGCCAGATTTTGGCATCCATGCGTCAGGGCAGTTTGGGCGACGACCTGTTCGGCGGGTCGGAGACGGAGCAGTTCCGGTCGATGCAATATGACCAGATCGCCGACTCCATGGCCGCCAATGGCAGTTTTGGCATCGCTGAGATGCTGCTGGCACGGTTCAATACCGGCACTGGTACAGATGCTGGCTCAGGAATCCAGCCATGACCAACATGCTTTCGGTCGGCCGTTCCGCTTTGCTCGCCTATAGCGGCGCGCTCAGCACCGTCGGCGAAAATGTCGCCAACGCCAATAGCGCTGGCTATGTGCGGCGGACAGCTGATCTCAAAGAAGCACCGCCGCCACAAGGCGGTGTGAACGTCAACGGCAATGGCGTGCGCGCAGCGGGTGTGGAACGCCAGTGGAACCAGTTTCTGGCCGACACGGCGCGCGGCGATGCAGCCTCCGCGGCCCGCGAGGGGCTGCGTTACGCCGGGGCGCAACAGATAGAGAGGGCGCTCGATGACGGCACTGCGGGCGTCGGGCAGAGCATGACCGGATTTTTCAACGCCGCCCGCACACTGGCGGTAGACCCGGCCAGCGTTGCCAACCAGGCGCAGCTGCGCAACAGCTTGGAATCGGTCACCGCCGCCTTTCGCCGCAGCGCAAGCGCACTGGACAATGTCGTGGCACAGAGCGATGCGCAGATCGACGCTCGGCTCGCCATCACCAACCAACAGCTCGCCGACCTCGCCTCGATCAATCAGCGGATCACCAGCGCACAGCCCAACAGCAGTGAATTTGCAGCGTTGGCGGATTCGCGTGATCGTTCGCTCGCCGCCCTCGCGCAAACCGTAGGTGCAGTTGGTGCGATTGATGGGCGCGGCCGCGCCACCGTCATGCTCGATGGTGCTGACGAGCCACTGGTGAGCGGCAACAGCGCGGCCACATTGGTGCGCGGCGAACGCGGGGCCATCATCGCCAGCAGCGACCGCGGCACCCAGGCCATCGCCGCGACGGGTGGAGAGGTCGGCGGGTTCCAGTCCAGCATTACTAAGGCACAGGATCGCCGCACCGACATCGACACGCTGGCGGCAGAATTCACCGCGACCATTAACAGCTGGGCACAGCAGGGCCGTACAACCGGCGGAGCCAGCGGACAGTCATTGCTGACCAGCAGCTCCGCCGCCGACGTCTCGACCACCGCTGCGCTGGCCGACGCGCTGCCAATGGCCGACAGCTTTGGAGTACCCAACGGCAATCTCGTGGCGCTCGCCGCCGTGCGCCGCTCATCCGGGCTGGAAGATCGCTGGGATATGATTGTCGCCAGTCACGGTCAGTTCACGGCGAGCGCGAAAATCGTCTCCGACGCCAGTCAGCTCCTGGCTGACGGCAGCGCATCACGGCTGGATGCATCGACGGCGGTCGACCTTGATACCGAAGCCGCCGACCTCATCCGCTATCAGCAGGCCTATCAGGCCGCCGCCCGTGTCATCCGCGCCGCCGATGAAGCGCTGTCGGCGATATTGCAGATTGTGTGAAGGGCACGACGATGATCAACGGGACGTTGTTCAAAATCACCGCGCAGGTCGCCGACCAGCAGCGTCTGGCGCAATCGATCAATGACCTGCAGACGCAAATATCGACGGGTCAGCGGATCAGTGCGCCGTCACACGACCCTGCAGCCTATGCGCGCATCGTCGGCATCCGGCGCGAACGGGCCGACAATATGGCCTCGCAAACAGGCGTTGCCCGTGCTGCTGCCTTGTCGAGCCGGGCCGACAGCAGCATTGCCGGCGCTCAGCAATTGATGGATCGCGCCAATGAAACGCTGCTCGGCGCCGCCAGCGGGACGACCTCCGCCGGCGCCCGATTGATCGCCGCAGAAGCGCTGCGCGGCATGGCCCAGGATATGCGCAGATTGGCGGACACGCGCGATTCGTCGGGTGCGCCTCTATTTGGTGACGTCCAGGCAACAGCCGTCCCTGTTGGTGACGATGTGATCGAAGCCGTGCCGGCCCGCCAATCCGTCTTTTCCGTCACCATTGGC